>CACYCN010000381.1 GCA_902772895.1 uncultured Ruminococcus sp. | reverse complement strand
AAAATCCGTTCCTTGTCGGTATTGCGGAGAGTTTGTATTTGATACTGTCTGTGCCATGGTGGGTTATGGCGCAAATGTAAAGGAAAAGGAAGCCTGTGAGTTTATTCTGATGGATCATTATATCGTGCTGCGGACGCCGCCGTCCAGGACTGCCGGTTTAGTAGGCGGTGTGGTGGGGGAAGTAATCAGCGCCGCCGTCCGTAAACGGATCAGTGGTTTCTATGATCCTCAGGAGATGAGTAAAATCATATATCTCACCCATCGGAAATCAGCGGAAAAAATCCATACGCTGCGGTTTTATTTCAAGGATGGAACGGATATGGTGGTTTATCCGAATAACGGACAGCCTTTCAATAAAAAGTTATCGGCAATGTTGTTGAAAGGGCTCTCTGCATATGGGATCCCCATGGAAAACGGTACCGGTAAGGGCTATGAAAACAGAGGATGCGAACATCCCTTCCTGAGAAAAAAGATGTATGATAAATATATTTGCGCCTCTGCTGCCAAGTTCGTCATTCCGGAGTCCTGTCAGATAATGATTCCTCCCAAAACGGCTGAAGAACAGGATGTGAGTGGAGAAACATCTCCGGTATCTCAGAATGTCGTTCCGGAGAATCAGCCGGAAATGCCTGCACAGCAGAATGTTGTTCCGGAGAATCAGCCGGAAATGCCTGCACCGCAGAATGTCGTTCCGGAGAATCAGCCGGAACCGCCGATATCACAATATGTCGCTCCCAAACAGCCGGAACCGCCGGTATCACAATATGTCGCTCCCAAACAGCCTGAACCGCCTGTATCACAATATGCGGCTCCCAAACAGCCGGAACCGCCGGTGTCACAATATGTCGCTCCGCAACAGCCTGAACCGCCTGTATCACAATATGTCGCTCCCAAACAGCCGGAACCGCCGGTATCACAATATGTCGCTCCGCAACAGCCTGAACCGCCGGTGTCACAATATGCCGCTCCGAAACAACCGGAAATGGCTGCGGGAATGCCGATGACTCCGAAAAAAGCGGATGTTATGCCGCAGGAAATACCGGGTGTTTCCGTAAAAGAACCGTCTGCTTCGGGCGTGGTGCCATACATAAAAACGGAAATGATCGTGGGAAAGATGAAATATCTCCGTCAGCTTGATTTTGAGAATATCCTCTTTTTTGACGGCTGGTATGTGGCGTATATGCCGGCAACGGGGTTGTATATTCTTTCCGTCATGGTCAAGGGTGATACGGTTTATGACCGCTATTATCAGATCACCAGACAGGACTATGAAATGGCAAAGAATGATCCGGATCTGCTGAAGGCAAGTTTTCCGGATGCTTTTGACTGGATGAAGCGTTATCCTTGCGGGCTTTCTTTTCTGGGTTCAAGCAGTCTGCTGGATTATCATGGTACTCAGGGATTTGCCGCTGCTGCTTCGTCGGGAACCGCTGCCCCCGGCAGTTTTCAGGGATATCTTTATGAAAACGGCGTACTGTATGCCCATATTCTGTGTGCCGGGAAACACTTTGCGGTGGTTCCGTACAAATATATCAAGGGAAATGGCGATCAATGGCTGGATTCCTTCCGGTCCGATAAACGGGTCAGAACTTTCGGGATCAGTCAGCAGATCAGATTCAGGGGCATTCAGGTGCAGTACTTTGACGGCTTTGAACAATGGAAACGGGATTTTGACAGCTGATCCGGATTCGGAACAAAAATGACTTCCTGACGGGTCCCGTATCCGTCAGGAGATGCTCCCCGGCGCTCAGACAATAAAAAAAGGATGTAAAAATCTTGCAATTTTGTTTTTGGTATAGTATAATAGTATGAGTGTATAGGGCTGTTTTAGAGCATACAGTTTTATTCAGGATTTTTTATCAATTATTCCCAAAACAGGAGGACTTTTTATGATTACAGCAGGCGATTTCAGAAACGGCGTAACCTTTGATATGGATGGACAGGTGGTTACCATTGTAGAATTTCAGCATGTAAAACCCGGTAAGGGCGCTGCTTTTGTCCGCACAAAGATCAAAAACGTGATCACCGGTGCAGTGGTAGAAAAAACCTTCAACCCTAATGATAAGTATCCTACCGCTTTTATTGAGAGAAAATCAATGGAATATCTCTATAATGACGGCGATCTCTATTATTTCATGGACAGTGAAACCTATGAGCAGCTTCCTATCAATAAGAGCGTGCTCGGCGATAACTTCAAGTTCGTCAAAGAGAATATGGAATGTAAGATCCTTTCCTATAAGGGCAGTGTATTCGGCGTTGAGCCTCCGACATTTGTCGTTCTGACAGTAACACAGACGGATCCGGGCTTTAAGGGCGATACCGCTACCAATGTGACAAAGCCTGCTACTCTGGAGACCGGTGCGGAAATTAAGGTGCCGCTCTTTATTAATGAGGGCGATCAGATCCAGATCGATACCAGAACAGGCGAGTATATGTCAAGAGCCTGAGGATCGTAGATTGACAGTTTGGAGGAAGAACAGATGAAAATTACCGAAAAGGCATCGTATATCAAGGGACTGGTGGACGGTCTTGAATTGGACCCGAAGGATAAACAGACCAGAGTGCTCAAGGCATTAGTGGATCTTGTCAACGAGATGGCAGAGGAAGTCTGCGATCTGGAGCAGTGCTATGATGATGTGTGCGACCAGATTGACGCATTGGACGAGGATCTCGCCGGTGTGGAAGATCTTCTGTATGACGAAGACGAAAACGACAATGACGAATGTGAACTCTGCGGAGGCTGTGGTGATGACGATGCGGTTTATGAGGTGACCTGTCCTACCTGCAATACCACAATCGGTCTGAATGAGGATGATCTCAGTGACGGCGGTATGACTTGCCCGAACTGTGGTGAGATTCTCGAGTTTGATTACGACGAGGATGAGCTGGACGATAATGAAGCGGAAGCGGAAGAAGCGGAAGGCTCGGACGAAGAGTAATTTTTCTGATCAAAAAGGATGCGGAATTCTGCCTGGCAGGGTTCCGCTTTTTGGTTTATGAAACAAAGGGAAGGAAGGAAACGGTATGTTATTGAATCTGATACGATCGGGAAGTATTGATATCATGTCGGTACTGGTTTATGTGGTATCGGTATTGATGATCGTGTTCTTAGTGAATCCGCTGCATGAATGCGCGCACGGATTCATCGCTTATAAACTGGGAGATAATACGGCAAAAAGAGAAGGTCGTCTGACACTTAATCCGCTGGCACATATTGACTATATGGGCGCACTGCTGATGCTGCTTGTCGGATTTGGCTGGGCAAAGCCTGTTCCGGTGAATTCACGGAATTTCAAGAACCCCAAGGGCGGTATGGCGCTGACAGCTCTGGCAGGTCCGGTTTCGAATCTGTTGGCGGCAATTCTGGCAGGTTTGTGTTTTAATGGTCTGGTGGCTATTTTAGTCAGCAATCATGCAGCGGCAATGTTAGGCTCTTCTGTGATCCTGACGGATAATGTGAGCTGGCTTAAATATGTGCTGCTGTTTTTCCAGTTTTTGATGACCATCAATATTACATTGGCCATCTTTAATCTGCTTCCGATTCCGCCGCTGGACGGTTCGAAAATTCTGATGGCTTTCCTGCCGGATAGAATCATTTATAAAATCTATCAGTACCAGATGTTCTTTTCCATCGGCTTATTTGTTCTGATTATGATGGGCGGCGTCAGCAGTATCCTGTATCCTTTGCAGAGTCTCTTCTATGACGGAATTCAGTGGCTTACCGCTCTGCCGTTTTCTGCCGTTTTTTGAGCGCCGGGAAGCGCTGCGGGGAACCCCCTTCCTGAAAAATGATCGGAAATGTCTGAAAATGGATCTTCGTGATCCTGATCCCTGATAAAAGTTTTGTCCGGCTTTTCAAAGGCGGCGGGGTCATGGGACGAAGCCCTGAAAAAAGGAGAGATTCGGTGGAAAAACTGTCATATAAATTAGAGGTGTTTGAAGGACCGCTGGATCTTTTGCTGCACCTGATTGAAAAAAATAAACTGAATATATATGATATCCGGATCTCGGAACTGCTGGAACAATATATGGAACAGATCGACCTGATGCAGCGGATGGATCTGGATGTATCGGGAGAATTTTTAGCGATGGCGTCACGATTGGTACAGATCAAATCCGCTATGCTGCTGCCGAAATATGAGGAAGCAGAGGAAATGCGGAAGGAATTATCGGGTCAGTTGATCGAGTATCAGAAATGTAAACGGGTCGCGGCGATGCTGGGGGCAGGGATCAGTTTCGATAGTTTCTGTCGGGAACCGATCAAAATGAAGGCGGATATGACCTATCAGCGCAGTCATGAACCGGAATATCTGGTGAGTGCGTATCTTGCGGCAGTCGGTCGTGGTAAGGCGAAAATTCCGCCGCCTAAAGAGGCTTTTTCCGGTATCGTCACCAGGAGGATCGTATCGGTCAGTTCAAAAATTATCGGCGTCATGCGGAAACTCTGGGGCGGCAGAACCAGAAAATATGCCTCACTCTTTGCGGATGCGGAAGATAAAAGTGAATTGGTAGCAACATTTCTGGCAATCCTTGAATTGATTAAGGGAAAACGTGTCAGGATTGACGGCGAAGGAGATAATGCGGAACTTAAACTCATAAGCGGTGGTGGAAAGCGTTGGAACGAAAAGAATTGAAAAATGCCGTAGAGGCTGTCATTTTTGCCTGCGGAACGCCTGTCGAAACCGACAGAATCGCACAGGCTCTTGAAACCGACAGATCGGCTGTGGCGGATGTCTGTGAAGAACTCAGACAAGAATATGAACAGGCTCACAGAGGGATCCGTCTGGTCAGACTGAATGAAAGCTATCAGTTCTGTACGGCGGAAGAATATGCCGGTGTGATCCGCACCGTGATGGATCTCAGACGGAATACGCCCTTGTCCCAGGCGGCTGCGGAAGTGTTGGCGGTGATCGCCTATAATCAGCCGGTGACCAAGGCGTTTATCGAACAGGTCAGAGGGGTGGATTGTTCCGGCGTAGTGTCCAGTCTGGTGGCACGACAGTTGATCGAGGAAAAGGGACGGCTGGAACTGCCCGGCAGACCGTTGGTTTATGGTACGACGGAACATTTTCTGAGATGTTTTCGTATCTCTTCTCTGGATGAACTTCCCCCGCTTCCCAATGATGAGGAATCGGAAGAATCGGAGGAATCCAGACAATCTGATGAGGATAATCAGGGACAGGTGAATTGACATGAATGTTGTGGGACTGATCCTTTCCGGCATTCTATTGCTGATTCTGCTGCTGTTATTCTGTCCGTTGGTGGTGAAGGTGGTGTACGACGGTCAGATCAGTCTGAAAGTAGGATTATTGTTCCCGGTGATCCGGGTGCTGCCGGCAAAGCCGAAAAAACCAAAGCCTGAGAAAAAGAAAAAACCTAAAAAACAAAAAAAGAAACCGGAACAGGATCAAGGGAAAAAAAAGAACCGCCTCTTTGAAAAGGTCAAATCCAAGGGTTTGAGCGGCATCATTGAACTGCTGAAGGAACTGGTTGATATCCTGAAGAAAATGCTGAAGAAGATTACCGATCATCTGGTGATTGCCACAATGGATCTGGAAATCGCACTTGCCACTGAGGATGCGGCGCAGACAGCGCTCAGTTTCGGGAATACCTGCGCGGCGGTGTTTCCGCTGATCGCTCTGATTGAACAGAGTGTGAAAAAATGTAATCATCGGGAAAATATCTATCCCGTTTTTACCGATACCGAAACAAAAGTCTATTTTGTTCTGAAAGCAAGGATTCTGCCGTTTTTCCTGCTGAGTGCGGCAATGGGAGCCTTGTTCCGGATGTTAAAGACTCTTGCAAAATTGTAGCTTTTATATTATACTGATAGTGTCGAAACAGTTATTCCTGTCGCAGTGGTATGCGATAATTTATCAAGAAAGCGGTGTTATCATATGAACGATCGTCCGATTGAAGGATTGATGGGAACAACTCTTGAAAAAATCAAAGAAATGGTAGATGTGAATACCGTGGTAGGTACCCCCATTACGACACCTAACGGTCCTACGATTATTCCGATCTCTAAGGTGATGTATGGATTTGCCTCCGGCGGTTCGGAGTTTAACCCTAAAAATGCAGAAAATAAGAATCTCTTTGGCGGCGGTTCCGGCGCCGGTGTTACGATTACCCCCATTGCGTTTATCGCTGTTACCAAGGATGACGTCAAGCTGATGAATGTCACGGATTTCAAGAATACGCAGGACAGAGCGGTCGGTATGGTTCCTGAAATTCTGGATAAGATTCTCAGTCTGTTCAAGAAGAATAAGTCTGAGGATGCCGTGGAAGAAGCAGAAGAAATCGTGGCGGAAGAAACCGTTATCGATGATCCGAAAGTCTGATCTTTCGGAGAACGGATGGATTTCCCGGCAGTGAGCCGTTCATTTCGGCGATCTGTCTGCTTGTATGAATGATAATGCCTGCCTTTGCATAGGAATAGCAAGAAAGGCAGGTGTTTTTATGTGGTCAAGGCTGTGCGCCTTACTGCTCAGTCTGGTATTAGGCATTCATTCTGTCCCGGTGGGTCAGACAGATCAGCCGGTACTCTGTGCGGAAGCGGCGATTCTGATCTGTGCCGACAGCGGTGAGGTACTGTATGAAAAAAATGCAGACAGGGAACTTCCCATTGCCAGTATTACCAAAATCATGACGGCTGTGATTGCACTGGAATATGCTGCCGAAAATGAACTGACCGTGACGTTTACGAAAGAGATGATCGCCGAAGGATCCAGTCTGTATCTGGAGGTCGGCGATGTGCTTACGATTCCGGAACTGGTCAAAGGATTGATGGCAGTGTCAGGCAATGATGCTGCCAATGCCATTGCGTTCGGGATTGACGGCAGTCAGGAGGCTTTTGCCAGACGGATGAATGATAAGGCACAACAACTCGGTATGTCACATACCCATTTTGTGACACCGTCCGGACTGGATGATGAACGGCATTATTCCAGTGCCGCCGATATGGCAGCGCTGAGCGCTTATGCGATGGCAAACGAACGGTTTGCCGCTATCGTTTCCCGGAAACAATGTACCGTGTCTTATGTCAGACCGGAAGGAAAAACACAAATCTGTGTCAATCATAACCGGTTGCTGACTCTTTGTGAGGGATGTATCGGTATCAAGACCGGTTATACCCGGAAGGCGGGCAGAACCCTGACTTCCTGTGTGGAAAGAAACGGCGTCAGACTGATCGCCGTCACACTGAATGACAGTGATGACTGGAATGACCACCTGAAACTGTATGACTATGGCTTTGCGCAATTGCAGAATGTTACCCTGCTTTCTGCTCAGAAAACGTTTCTCATGCCTGTGGTGGGTGGTACGAAGGATCAGATCACGCTGATACCGGAAACGGATGTGATTGCCGCTTTACTGCCGCAAAGTCAGAAACGTGTCACTTATACGCTGTTTTTACCGCATTTTCTTTATGCTGCCGTGCCGGAAGGAAAATGTGTCGGTGAAATCTGTTTCTTTCTGCATCAGAAAAAAATCGCCTCCGCCCGTTTATTCACGGCGGAAGCGGTGGCTTATCAGGAATGAATGTGTTTGACGGATGAAGGATGAAATTTGGAGAATTACCGGAGGGATTCGGAAATGGAAGAAAAAATCAGAATACAGAAAATTATTGCGGATGCCGGAATTGCGTCCCGCAGAAAAGCAGAGGAACTCATCAGCCGCGGTGCTGTTACCGTGAACGGTCAACGTGTGATGCTGGGAGATAAAGCCGACCCGTTTAAGGATAAAATCGTGGTTGCCGGAAGAGAAATTACCTTGCGTAAGGATGCCAAAAAATACTATATTATGCTCCACAAACCCAGGGGCTTCATTACTACCATGAGTGATGAAGGCGGACGGAAATGTGTGGCGGAACTGGTGGAGGATGTACCGGCAAGACTGTTTCCGGTGGGACGTCTGGACAGAGAGTCCGAAGGAATGCTGCTGATGACCAATGACGGCGGTTTTGCCAATATGATCAGCCATCCGTCAACGCATTTCCCCAAGACATATCGTGTGACGGTTCGTCCGCATATTTCGGAAGATCAGTTGACCGCTATTACGACCGGTGTTGTCATTGACGGAAGAAAATCCATGCCTGCCGCTGTTCGTGTCATGAAGAGTGAAAATGACAGAACGGTACTGGAAATTGTACTGGAAGAAGGTCGTAACCGTCAGATCCGTAAGATGTGTGAGGCGGTGGGACTGGAGGTTGCCAGACTGAAACGCACAGCGATCGGTCCGGTAAAACTCGGTATGCTTCAGCCCGGAAAATGGCGTGAACTGACAACGGAGGAAATGAAAAGTATCCGCAGCTACTACAATAAGCTTGCCGCCAAAAAAGAGCATGAAGAAAACTATGGCAGATCGTCGCGCAAAAAGCTTTTCCAGAGAAGAAAATAATAAGAAAATTAGCGGCTATCCATAATTAAAACAGGGATGATGAATTCTGATGTTCATCATCCCTGTTTTCTGTCAGATAGACGTTAGTCCTCTTCCGAGGTATTATTTGAGGCGCAGACATAGAATTTTAAGATATCCACAGAAGTAAGCAAAGCGGAGCGAGCGGTTCGTGAACACGCAGGTCTGGCGAGCAGGACATTCAGAGGGAGAGTTTATTTGGCAACGATGTTGATCAGTTTACCCTTGACGTAGATTTCTTTGATGATGTTTTTACCGTCAAGGAAAGCGGCAACTTTCGGGCTGGCTTTTGCAAGAGCCATTGCGCCGGGCTGGTCGATGTCAACCGGAACCATGATTTTATCACGGATCTTGCCGTTGACCTGAACAGCGATCTCAACGCTTTCGTCAATACATTTGCTTTCGTCATGAACCGGCCATGGGGCACGGGAAACAAAGCCGTCGCCTAATTTTGCCACACTCCAGACTTCTTCTGCGGCATGGGGGGCAAAGGGGCTGACCAGGATCGTGAAGAGTTTCAGTTCTTCCTTTGTGACGGAGCCGGTGGCATAAATATCATTGATGAGGGACATCAGGGCAGCAATTGCGGTATTGAATTTCAGTGTTTCAATGTCTTCGCTGACCTTCTTGATCGTCTTATGGAAATTGCTTTCCAATTCGGGACGGACAGCGTCACCCTTGAGAATTCCTTCCAGTCCGCAGAAACGCTCAATGAAACGGCGGCAGCCCTTGATACTGCTGGAATTCCAGGGGGCGGCGTTTTCAAAATCACCGATGAACATCTCAAACAGACGCATGGTATCGGCACCGTAGGTATTGACGATATCGTCAGGGTTGACGACATTACCTCTGGATTTACTCATCTTCTCGCCGTTTTCGCCGAGAATCATACCATGGCTGGTACGTTTGGCGTAAGGTTCCGGCGTAGGAACTACCTTGATATCATACAGGAACTTATGCCAGAAACGGCTGTAAAGCAGATGCAGGGTGGTATGTTCCATGCCGCCGTTATACCAGTCAACCGGTGACCAGTAGTTCAGCGCTTCGGGACTTGCCAGCGCATTATCATTATGGGGATCCATATAGCGCAGGAAGTACCAGGAGGAACCTGCCCACTGAGGCATGGTATCGGTTTCACGTTTCGCATCGCCGCCGCACTTCGGACATTTCGTGTTGACCCAGTCGGTCATTTTTGCCAGCGGTGATTCACCGTTATCGGTAGGTTCATAGGACTCTACATCCGGCAGCTCTAAGGGGAGTTCGCTTTCCGGCAGCGGAACGGCGCCGCAGCAGGGACAATGTACGATCGGAATCGGTTCACCCCAGTAACGCTGACGGGAGAAGACCCAGTCACGCAGTTTGAAGTTGACTTTGGCATGACCCTTACCGGATTTTTCCAGTTCTTCGATAATCTTTTTCTTTGCGTCATCGACGGACAGTCCGTTGAGATAGTCGGAATTGACCAGAATACCGGTTGCGCAGTCGGTAAAGGCTTCTTCCTGTACATTCTCACCGCCCTTGACGACCTCGATGATCGGAAGATCGAACTTTTTCGCAAAATCATGGTCACGGGTATCATGAGCCGGTACTGCCATGATTGCGCCGGTACCATAGGAAACCAGTACATAGTCGGAAATGAAGATCGGAATCTGTGTCTGATTGACAGGGTTGATCGCTTCTACACCGCTGATGCGGACACCGGTTTTATCTTTAGCGACTTCGGTACGTTCAAAATCGGACTTTCTGGCAGCCGCTTCCTGATAAGCACGGATCTCGTCCATGTTATTGATCCGGGAAGAAAGCTTTTCAATGATGGGATGCTCCGGAGAGATAACCATATACGTAGCGCCGAATAAGGTATCGGGACGGGTGGTATAGACGGTCAGTGTGTCGCCGGTCGTGGTAGTGAAATCCACTTCTGCGCCGGTAGAACGACCGATCCAGTTTTTCTGCTGTGCCTTGACTCTGTCGGGATAATCTACCAGATCGAGATCATTGATGAGTCTGTCGGCATAGGCGGTAATTTTCAGCATCCACTGAGACTTGACTTTTCTGACGACCTCACTGCCGCAGCGTTCACAAACACCGTTGACGACTTCTTCATTGGCAAGTACGCATTTACAGGAGGTACACCAGTTGACTGCCATTTCCTTCTTATAAGCCAGACCGTGTTCAAAGAGCTGTAAGAAGATCCACTGGGTCCATTTATAGTATTTCGGGTCAGTGGTATTGATTTCACGGCTCCAGTCGAAGGAGATACCCAGTGACTGAAGCTGGCTCTTGAAGCGGGCGACGTTTTTAGCGGTCACTTCTCTGGGATGAACATGGTTTTTAATCGCAAAGTTTTCTGTCGGCAGACCGAAAGCGTCCCAACCGATGGGGTACAGGACGTTATAACCCTGTTGACGGCGTTTTCTGGCGATAATATCCAGAGCGGTATAAGAACGGGGATGACCGACATGAAGTCCCTGTCCGGAAGGATAGGGGAACTCAATGAGCGCATAGAATTTTTTCTTACTGCCGGTTTCTTCTGCGTGGAAGATGCCTGCCTCTTCCCATTTTTTCTGCCATTTTT
>CACYCN010000380.1 GCA_902772895.1 uncultured Ruminococcus sp. | reverse complement strand
GGGGTTGATCTGGTGATTCCGGATTTCACTTATATCGAGCGGAACCGTGAAAAAATCAAGGGTGTCGTCCTGACACACGGTCATGAAGACCATATCGGATCCCTGCCGTATCTGCTCAAAAAAATCAATCTGCCGGTTTACGGAACACCTCTGACACTGGGTCTGGTGGACAGTAAGCTCAAGGAACATAATCTTTCCGGCAAGGCAAAACTTAATACGGTCAGACCTGGTCAGCGGATCAAACTGGGATGTATGTCCATTGAATTTATTCATGTCAATCATTCGATTCCGGATTCGGTAGCGATTGCGATTCACACACCGGCAGGTACGATTGTGCATACCGGTGACTTCAAGATCGACTGTACACCGACCACCGGCGGAATGATAGATCTTGCCCGTTTTGCGGAACTGGGAAAGAGCGGTGTTCTGGCGCTGATGGCGGAATCCACCAACGTTGAACGTCCCGGCTATACCATGACGGAGCAGAAAGTTGCACATACCTTTGATCTGCTCTTCAAAGAAGCGGAAAGTAAGCGTATCATCATCGCAACCTTTGCTTCCAATCTCGGCAGAATTCAGCAGATTCTGGATTGCGCCGCCAAATATGGCAGAAAAGTAGCGTTTTCCGGCAGAAGCATGGTCAATAATATGACCATTGCCTCCGAACTGGGATATATCAATGTTCCTGACGGACTGATTATTGACATTGATATGCTGGGACGGTATTCCAAGGAAGAGATCGTCCTGATTACCACCGGCAGTCAGGGTGAGACGATGTCCGCTCTGTCCCGTATGGCATATTCCGATCATAGAAAAGTCGAGGTTGGTCCGGAAGATTATATTATTATTTCCGCCAATCCCATTCCGGGTAATGAAAAGGCTGTCAATTCCGTTGTGAATGAATTGATGAAACATGGCTGTAAAGTCATCTATGAATCCATGTATGAAGTTCATGTTTCGGGACATGCCTGCCAGGAAGAACTGAAAATCATTCATGGTCTGACAAAACCGAAATATTTCATTCCGGTTCACGGTGAGCAGAAGCATCTGATCAAACACGGTCAGCTTGCCATGTCAATGGGAATGCCTCGTTCCAATATCTTTATCGGTGATATCGGCAATGTCGTTGAAATCAATAAAGAATATATGAAGCAGCTGCCGAGTATTCCTGCCGGAAAAGTACTGGTAGACGGTCTGGGCGTCGGCGATGTCGGCAGTATCGTACTGCGTGACCGGAAACATCTCGGTCAGGACGGTCTGATCGTGGTAGTGGTCACTCTCGATAGTGAAAACGGCAGTATCGTTGCAGGACCCGATATTGTTTCGAGAGGCTTTGTCTATGTCCGTGAAAGTGAGCCGCTGATGGACAGTGCCAGAAGAGTGGTGATTGAAACACTGGAAGGCTGTCTGGATCAGGGTGTTCACGAATGGGGCGTCATCAAGAATACGGTGAAAGACGAATTATCCAAGCTTCTGTATGATAAGACCAGAAGAAGTCCGATGATTCTTCCTATCATTATGGAGATCTGACGGAATCGGTAACCACAGTCTTTCTTATCGGTGGTGATCAGTTTGAGAAAAAAAGAAAACAGAACGTTTATTATCCCGTTATTTTTTGTATTTGCGGTTGCCATGTTCGTCATGGCGATCATCTCGTTCCCATATAATATCTTCATATTTTTGGGAGAGCTGCTGATCGCCAGTGCCGCAATGCTGATCGTAATTCTGAGTATCTTCAAGCTCAAGGTTTATATTACAAAAGTTCTTACCAGTGCCGCTAACCGGCTTTTCAGGGAAGAAAGCCGGACGATTGAAGATATTCATATCCCGGCCGTTCTGCTGGGAGAAGAACATGAGATTATGGCAGCCAACAGCCTGTTTATCAAAAATATCTGTGAAAGCGGTAATCCGTTAGGGGACAGTATCAAAAAATACCTCTCCAGCGGCAATCCGGAATCACTCTTTGATGAAAACGGTACCGATACCCAGCATAACGGAAAATGGTTTCTGGCTTTTGCTGTAAAGCATGAGCATGGTTCCATCGTTTACTTCCTCGATGAAAATATCTATAAATCCAATTCGGACGAATATCTCGAATCCCGTCCGGTAGTAGGCATTGTTGCCTTTGATAATAAAGATGAGTTAGAACGTGAAGCAGAGGACGGGGAATCGATCAAGATTACCGTCGCAGTGGAACAGGCTATTGTAAAATGGGTCGGTTCCACCACCGGCTTCTATAAAAAAATCAGCGGCGGACGATATGTTGTCGTGATGGAAGAACGCAACATCAAAAAATTCATTGATGAAAAGTTCAAGATTCTCGACGAGATCCGAAGCATCAAGATCAATGACAGATTGAATGCTACCATCTCGATCGGCATCGGCCGGGGCGGCGGCAGTTTCAAGGAAAATGAACTCTGGGCGAGACAGGCGCTGGATATGGCATTGGGGCGTGGCGGCGATCAGGTTGCCGTCAAGAAGAATGAATCCTATAAGTTCTTCGGCGGTGTTTCGAAGGGTGTAGAAAAGCGTGATAAGGTACGGACACGAGTTATTGCGGCAACTCTGACCAATCATATCAATAACAGCAGTAACGTCATTATCATGGGACACCGTTTTTCTGATCTTGATTCCGTCGGTGCTTCTATCGGTATGTGGAGTGCCGTTGTCAAAGGGCTGCATAAAACGGCTCATATTGTTCTGAACCGTCAGCAGACGCTGGCCAAATCTCTGGTAGCCAGTTTTGATAAATCCGGCTTTGAAAATATCTTCAAGACCGAAAGCGAAGCGCTTGATTTATTGGATGAGCATACCCTTTTGATTATCGTAGACACACATTCACCGAATTTCCTGGAATCCAAAGCGATCTATGAGCGGTGCAAACGTGTTGTCGTGATCGATCATCATCGGATGATGGTGAATCATATTGATCGGGCGCTGGTATTTTATCATGAGCCTTATGCTTCTTCCGCGTCGGAGATGACTGCGGAACTGGTACAGTATCTGGGCAATGATTCTCTCAGCCGTCTGGAAAGTGAAGCGCTATTATCCGGCATTATGCTGGATACGAAGAACTTTGTCCTGCGGACAGGCGTAAGAACCTTTGAAGCAGCGGCTTATCTGAAAAGCAATGGCGCCGATACCGTAGAAGTAAAGCGCTTATTCTCGAATTCTATCGATACGTATAAAGTCAAGTATAAGCTGGTCAGTGAAGCAGAGATCTTCAATTACTGCGCTATTGCCTGCGCCGATGAAGATATTCCGGATATCCGGATCGCTTCCGCTCAGGCGGCAGATGAACTGCTCGGTATTGAAAACGTGAAAGCGTCCTTTGTTATGTACAAAACCGGTAAGACAGTGAATATTTCCGCCCGCTCACTGGGCGATCTGAATGTACAGGTTATCATGGAATCACTTGGGGGCGGCGGTCACCAGACAATGGCAGCCTGTCAGCTGGAAGGTGTCAGTGCGGCGGAAGCCAGAGAACGTCTTGT
>CACYCN010000379.1 GCA_902772895.1 uncultured Ruminococcus sp. | reverse complement strand
GGAAAAAGCAGGGAGCCGGTGCAGGTGACGGTAAAGATTTTTTGATCAGCGTATGAAAAATTTTTCCGGAATATTTTGTGATTTCCTGTCTCTTTTACCATAGATTTCCGAGTCCGTTCAGGATTCCGTATGCCGGAAATACAGCCGATATTTTTGTGAATTGTCAGGAATAGGGGAGGGGAAATATTGACGTTTCCTGTTAATGATAATATCACATATCTCTGCCTGTTATTGTACATGATGACTTCATTTGTCAATGATTTCTTCCGGCGGCACATGGAAATCAATTTTGCCCGACACTTTCTCGGAGGGCCCCCTTCCTAAAAAAGCTGATTTTCACTTTTGTTTTTCCACGAATCAGTTTCTTCTTTTGCGAAAATATGTTACGGCAACGGTTTATTTTCTGAAAATGGATTTCCCTGCCGGCGGCAGCACACGGAGTTTCATTTTATCCGGGGAGTTTTTGGGGAGGAAGAACCCCTCCGATCATTGATGCCGACTTCGTCTTTCTTTGAAGGAAAACACGTAATCATCTGATTTCTTTCCGGACGAACAGGACCCGGTATAACAAGCCGCTGACACAGAGGAAAAAGGGCTTTTCTATTGCGCCGGAATATGGTATGATAAGACTATCATCAAGGAAATGAGGGATGGGAATGGAATTACACGAAAACAGCGTATCGGTTCAGAGAGCATTATTGGTAGGGATCGATACCGGAGAATATGATGCAGACGGGTCCATGGAAGAACTGAAAGAGTTAGTAAAAAGTGCCGGTGCGGAACCGGTTGCGGTCATGATGCAGAAGCGTGAAAAACCGGACGGTGCAACCTGTGTCGGGTCGGGACGCATTGAGGAGATCAGGGAATTCTGTGAACAGCAGGAGATTGATTTTCTTGTTTTTGATACGGAACTGACGCCTACCCAGATCCGTAATATCGAAGCCGCTACGGATACCCGTACCATTGACCGTACCATGCTGATTCTGGATATCTTTGCCCTTCGTGCCAAGACGAACGAAGGAAAATTACAGGTCGAACTGGCTCAGCTGAAATATCTTATGCCGAGATTGTCCGGTAAAGGAAAGGAAATGTCACGGTTAGGCGGCGGTGTCGGGACAAGAGGCCCCGGTGAAACCAAACTGGAAACCGATAAACGGCATATCCGCCGCAGGATCGAGACGCTGAAAGAGGAACTGTCTCATATGACGGACCGCCGTGAACGGCTCAGAGAACGCAGAAAAAAAGACGGTATCATTACCGTTGCCATCGTGGGATATACCAATGCCGGAAAATCAACGCTCATGAATACCCTCACGCAGGCGGGCGTATTGTCAATGAATCAGCTTTTTGCAACCCTTGATCCGACGTCAAGGGCACTGAAGCTGCCCAACGGTGTATCGGTTATGATGATCGATACCGTAGGACTGGTCAGAAGACTGCCGCATCATCTGGTAGAAGCGTTCAAGTCTACCCTTGAAGAAGCCGCTACCGCCGATATTATCCTGAATGTATGTGACGCTTCCAGTGAAGAATACCGGCTTCATCTGGAAGTCACCGATCAGTTACTGCGGGAACTGGGATGTGAGGGGAGACCTGTCATCAGTGTGTTCAATAAATGTGATCTGGTAGAAAACCGGGACGAACTGCCGGGGGGAAAGGACAGTGTGAGAATCTGCGCCAGATCCGGCGAAGGGATAGAGGAGTTGCTGCGTGCCGTAGAGGATGCCTTGCCGGTAAAACTCAAACACTTTACATTACTGATTCCCTTCGATCAGGCGGCATTGATTGCCAGACTGCGGCAGGCAGGCGCATTACAAAGTGAAGAATATACCGCAGAGGGAATTCTGGTAGAAGCAATTGTAGAAGAACCGATGTGGCATTTAGTGGTGCCGTATCAGCAGGAATCATCCATCGGTGTCAGCGAGACGGAAACGGACTGAACTGTTTCCTTTCCGGAAAAGCGGTTTCAGACAGAAATCGCTTTTCTTTTATGATAATGACTGACAATAGAAGAATTGTCTCTTTTTACGGCCGGAACAATCAGACAGAACAAACGAATTGTTTTTATTGATATCATTTTTGTATCATTTTATAAGGACGCTTTTTTGCTTGACATGAGAATTCTGCGGTATTATAATATCATTAACTGCAAATGGGACCCTATCGGGACCAGTTGATGATTATAGGTACGGATTTCCACGATCCTATGACAAAAGTCACCGTCAAAGCAGCGTCCGGACAGGAGATCGGGTTCGGAACGGTTCCGGACCCTGTTGACGGAAGGTGTCGGTGACGAATGAGGTCAGGGATACGAGGCTGAAGGCAGACGATGCCTGACGGAAGGATCACGGAGTGACACGGAAACATTCTGTCGGGTCAGAGCCCGCAGCACCACAGGTTAATGAAAAGCGTAGGAAAATGCAGGGGAAAGTATTTGCGTAAACTCAGGAAAGAGTCTGTGTGTCCGGAAATCTGTGATAAGAAGGGGATAAAAGGATGACATTATTTAACTCACGTGAAACGGAATACCGGAATCCGACAGGAGCGGTGCCATTCGGGACGACGGTACATTTCAGAATCATTCTGCCGAGAGACCTGAAGTGTTCGGGTGCGGTACTGGCATTGAAAGACGATCTGTATGGGGATACCCATGTTTACGGTATGTTCTGGGCAGGTATGGTGGGAGATGACCATGAAGTCTGGGAATGTGACGCCAAGATTGACCGTGTAGGACTGTATTGGTACCATTTCGGAATGGATACCTGTTACGGCAGACGCTATATTATGAAAGGTTACGGCGGAGAAGGATATCTTGCACTGAGTGAAAATGAACCGAGATTCCAGCTGACCTGCTATGAAAGTGATTTCAAGACGCCGGACTGGCTGCCGGGCGGCATTATGTATCAGATTTTCCCGGACCGGTTCTATTATTCCGGTCAGAAGAAAAAGGGAATCTATCCCGATAAAAAGCTGCATGATGACTGGGATCAGATCCCGGACTGGCGCCCGAATGAATTCGGCATGATTACCAATTCCGACTTCTTTCAGGGAGATCTCAAGGGAATTACACAGAAACTGCCCTATCTGCAGGAACTCGGCGTGACCTGTATTTATCTGAACCCGATTTTTGAAGCATACTCCAATCATCGCTATGATACCGGCAACTATGAAAAGATCGATCCTGTGCTGGGTACCGAAAAGGATTTCAAAGAACTGTGCCGGGCAGCGAAAAAACGGGGAATCCGGATTATCAATGACGGTGTGTTCAGTCATACCGGCAGCGACAGTATCTATTTTAACCGTGAAAACCGTTATGAAGGCAACGGCGCTTATAATTCCAAGGAATCACCCTATTATACCTGGTATAAATTTATCGAATGGCCGAATATCTATAATTCCTGGTGGGGATTCCATACCCTGCCGGAGGTAGAGGAACTGTCTCATTCCTTTAACGAATATATCAACGGAGAGAAGGGAATTATCCGCAAATGGATCAAAGCCGGTAACAGCGGCTGGCGTCTGGACGTGGCGGACGAACTGCCGGATCAGTTTATCGAATATATCCGTGAAGCGGTCAAGGCGGAAGATCCGGATGCCCTTTTGCTGGGCGAAGTCTGGGAGGACGCTTCCAATAAAGAAAGTTACGGCTCCCGCCGGCGTTTTCTCTATGGAAAGGAACTGGACAGTGTCATGAATTATCCGTTCCGTGACGCCATCTTAGGGTTCCTCGACTGCGGAGACGGTCTGGATATGCTGGAAATTGTTCTGAATGTTCTGGAGAACTATCCCCGTCCGGTCATCCGTTCCCTGATGAACCTGCTCGGTACCCATGATACCGAACGTGTCATCACTTTGCTGGCAGGTGAAAGACAGTACGGCAGAGGACGTGAGTGGCAGGCGGCAACGACGCTTTCTCCGGAACAGAAAGAATACGGTCTGAGAAGAATGAGAATTGCCAGCGGTATTCTTTATACACTGCCGGGTGTTCCCTGTATTTATTACGGCGATGAAGTCGGTGTAGAAGGTTACCGTGATCCCTTTAACCGCAGAACCTTCCCCTGGGGAAAGGAAGATCAGGGTCTGCTGAACTGGTACCGTGAACTCGGTAAAATGCGTCATGACTGTTCCTGTCTGACCGACGGGGAACTGGTCAATTACGGGTCCGGCGGCAGAACAATGGCATATATCCGTGAAGACGATAAAGACCGGCTGCTTTGTGTATTTAATGCGGCGGACTATCCCATCACCTTTACGGTGCCGGAGGAATTTATCGGCGGCACGACCTATATGGATACCCAGCTTCTGGGAAATGAACTGACGATTCCCCGTGATTCCTGCGCTTTTGTCAGGACGACACGTTTCCCGAAAAAGGAGACCGAACAGGATGCTCCGGACAATCAGGAAAAGGAACCTGTTCTTGGTGAGATCGATCCGGATCCCGAAGTTTCGGATATGCTGGTTTCCGACTGATGACAGGCAATCAACCGTCCTGGTCTGACGAAGGCTCGGACGAAAAAAAATAAAATAATATGAAACGAAAACAGACGTATTGTACCGTGAAATACAATACGTCTGTTTTGTTGTGCGAGAATACAGGTTATGCGGTGAGTGAGGGAGTGACTTCGCCGTCTCTGTCTCTGAATAAGAGGGTGATGCACCAGATGGCAGAGAGTGCAACAAGGGTGTAAATGATACGGCTGATGATACCAGTCTGACCGCCGCAGATCCAGGCGACTATGTCAAATTGAAAGATACCGATCGATCCCCAGTTCAGTCCGCCGATAATCAGCAGTATCAGGGCGATTTTGTCAATCATGTTTTCTCCTCCGTTTCCCGTTACGAGTTGTACCGGATAGTCTTTACTGCTTCAGCAGTATCTCCGATCATCAGAATACTGATCGGAATAATACTATTCTGTACATTTCTTCAGAAAATATACCAAACTCTGATCACGGATCTCTGATAAAGTATTCCGCGCAATGCCGCAGTGTTTTACGTGCCAGTCTGAGATGTTTATAGACCGTTGTGGGACGGATGCCAAGTTCCTGCGCAATCTCGTCAATTGTTTTCTGTTCATAATAAAGCATTTCCACGCAGGCTTTCTGTCGGTCGGTCAGTTCTTCTCTGATAACCTTTTTCAGTAAACAGGCAATTCTCTCATTCTTAGGATTCCGTTTTTGACCGGGTGTTATGTACAGATTGTGAGAATACAGATGTTCGATGTTGTCGTTCAGGGAATAGACGATATGACTCAATCGATCACGCCCTTTCTTGTTCTGAGATCATCCGCTGTATGCATACTATCCAGATACATTCCGTACAGGAG
>CACYCN010000378.1 GCA_902772895.1 uncultured Ruminococcus sp. | reverse complement strand
TTATTCACTTTCTTAGACTAATTTCCATCGTTTCTCAAGGTAAATTCTACTGTTTTCCTACTGTGGAATTTACTTTGAGAATTTACGAAGGAGTGATTTTCATGAAAGCAAAGAAATTACCATCCGGCTCCTGGAACGTGCAGGTCTTTGTGGGCGTTGACCAGAACGGCAAGAAGATTCGCAAGAGCTTCACGGCTCCAACGAAAAAGGAAGCAGAGTATCAGGCGGCAAGTTTCAAGGCACATCATCAGGAAATAACTCGTGACAGCTCTTCTATGACGTTATCGGAAGGAATCGATAAATATATTGAATTCAAAGGCGGTACCCTGTCTCCCTCTACGATCAGAGGGTATCGATATATCCAGAAAAAAGCATTTCCAAGCATCATAAATATTAAACTCAATAAGTTGACCTCCCACAAGGTTCAGAGCGCCGTCAATGCGGAAATTGGAATCAAAACTGCAAAAACTCTGAAAAATGAGCTTGGGCTTGTTAAATCGGTAGTAAAAATGTATGCCCCCTCCGTCAGTCTCGAAAGTGTCACTCTGCCTCAGGAGGAGAAATTTGAGGCACAGGAGCTGACACTGCAAGAGGTCATTATGCTTCTGAGAGCCATTGTAAAGGATGATTTTGCCATTCCCCTACTCCTTGCTATTTGTGGAGGCTTGAGGGCTTCTGAATTGTCTGCACTGAAGTGGTGCGACTTCAATCCGCAGTCCGGCACGGTTGCCATACACAAGGCTATCGTAAGAGATATTGATAATAACATGGTTATGAAGAGCACCAAAACAAAAAACAGCACAAGACATTTTGACATTCCTCAATTTCTGGTAGATAAACTTTCCGCTATCGAAAGAACATCGGACAATATAGTCACAGTGTCACAAAGTGCAATTAGAGAACACTTGACTAAAATTTGTAAGAATAACGACCTCCCCCATGTTCGCTTGCACGATCTTCGGCATATCAATGCAAGCATCATGCTCTATCTTGGCATCCCGACAAAATACGCACTTGAACGGGGCGGATGGGACGATATTAAAACAATGGATAAAATTTATCAATTCACTTTTAAAGATGAGAAAAAAATGATTGATGACAAAATAAACAGTTTCTTCACTCAGGCACTCGAAGAGTAATAAGCTGTTTTTCATATGGAATTTCATATGGAATATTAAATAAAAATATGGAATTTATAATAAATAAGTGAAAAAATAATTACATTTTTAAAATACGCAAAACAAAGAAAACCCGCATGAACACTGACCTTTCAGCATTCATGCGGGTTTTTGAAAAGTGCCGGTAGTGGGACTCGAACCCACACGCCCTCGCGGACAACAGATTTTGAGTCTGTCTCGTCTGCCAGTTCCGACATACCGGCCTATCGTTTTTCAACTGCGTTTTATATTATAGCGTATTTCCACTGATTTGTCAAGAATGAATTTGACAAAAAGCACAAAATATCCATAATAACGAAAAACAGATCAAGTAGGTTGTCGGAACTCCAGCAGAAAAATGTGTCGGCTCTTGGAAGAGTCGTTAAATGACAAATAACAGTTTGCGGCTCAGTTTTCGGAGGTCAGGGGATGAGGTTAAATAAAAGGGTAAATGTACTGCCCTTTCCCGGTTCTGTTTCAACCTGACAGATACCGCTATGAAGTTCGGTAATCTGTTTGACAATGGCAAGTCCTAATCCGGAAACACCTTTCCCTTTACGCTGACGGGAAGTATAATATCTGTCCCAGATATGCGGAAGTTCCTCCTGCGAAATGCCGCTGCCGAAATCGGTAACACTTAGTTTCGCTTTGCCGGATTCCGCAGTCAGTGTGATACGGATTTTCTTTCCGTTACCGGTGTGGCGGAACGCATTATCCATGAGATTATACAGCGCTCGTTCCAGTCTGCCAATATGACCGATGATAATGATTTCCGGATGAATATTGCGTTCTATGACAATTCCGTCCGGTTTATAGAGCGTTTCAAATCGATCGGCTGCTTTTTCAACCAACTGACTCAGATTCACCGGCATCAGTTCTTCTTTGACACTGTCTGTCTGCAGCTCGGAGTATTCCATGATTTCATTGACCAGCGCCGTCAGACGATCCGCTTCTTTGATGATTACCGCCAGATCTTCGGCACTTTGCTTTTTGTCCTCCCACGAAATATCCCGAATCATCTCCGCATAACCTTTAATCATCGTCAGCGGTGTGCGCAGGTCATGCGATACATTGGCTAACAGCTCCATCTGGAAATCCCGCGAACGATTGAGCTTATCATTCGTTTTATTCAATGTATCACTCAGGTCGTCCAGCTCCGCACAGAATCCTTTTCTGAATTCATCGGAATAGTCCTTCTCCCCTAACCGTTTCGCTTTCTCGGAAAGAACATCGACCGGTCTGGAAAATCTTCTGGCAATGAACCATGAAAGAATAAATCCTGCCAGTAATGACAGCACTGTGACCCACACAAGCTGGATACTGATTACCGTTACGGATGATCCTACCGCATCAATCGTGACACTGACGTAGAGAATCGCCTGATCGTCACTGTCTGCATAATCGATGTAACTGCCGTAAACATATAATCCGTCCTGACTGAATTCCGCATAACCGCTCTCAGACTGCTCAAGCTGATCCGTAAAATCTCCGTAAATCAACGGCAGTTCCCGGTAATTGTCACCATGCTTTTCCTTCATCTCACCCTTTGGCTGATTCTGCTCGGCGCCTATGCCGGAACCGTTGTGGGATTTCATATGAATGGACTTGAATTCATCAGAACTATAAAGTACCTTGCCGTTCCGGTCAGTGATAAATACCAGAATTGAATTTTCATGCGCCAATTGATCGATCAGCTGCTGAATATTCTCACTCTGACTATTCTCAATAATCTCTCGCGCAGCATTCCTGGTATTGCCCATTACCATGGCATTATAAAAGCTTTGCAGAAATACCGTCTGCAATAACCAGAGTACCGTGAATATCAGTGCCGTGAACAGGATGAAATAGATCCAGAGCTTGAAATGAAACGATTTAGTCCTGATCTTCAAATTTATATCCCACCCCTCTGATGGTCTGGATACTGTCACGGAAACGCCCCAGCTTATTGCGCAACAGTTTGATCTGCCAGTCAACCGTCCTGTCATCTCCGAAATAATCATACCCCCAGACCTGATTCATGATCTGGTCACGGGACAGTACAATCCCTTTATTCTTCATCAGATACAGTAGTACACCGTACTCCTTTGCCGTCAGTTCCGTTTTTTCTCCGTCAACCGTTACATTATGACCTAACAGATCTATCTCTATCCCCCGGGCAGTCAGTTTTTGTTCCTGCCGTGAAACAGATGAGGCTGATGCCGTATGCCTGCGAAGTATCACCTTGATTCTTGCCAGCAGCTCCTTCGGTGAAAATGGTTTCGTCACATAATCGTCTACCCCTACCTCAAATCCGAACAGTTTATCGTATTCCGTTCCCCTTGCCGATAACATCAGAACCGGAATGTCCTTGGTTTCTCGGATTTTCTTACAAGCCGTAAATCCGTCTGTATCCGGCATCATCACATCCATGACAATCATATCAAAATCTTCATTCTGACACGCTTCAATCGCTTCGCTGCCGTCTGATACACACGTTACTTCATACCCCTCTCGTCTGGCATATCTCGCTATCAGCATCGCAATATCCTGTTCGTCATCCGCAATCAGTATCTTTGCCATATCGTCTCACTCTCCGCTCCGTTTGATTGTCACTCCCGACTTTTTTCTCTTTTTCTATTATACACGAAAACCTTTCCTTTTGAAACCCCCCAAAATACAATGTTGGGACGCTGTCCCAAACTCTGCCAACGGCTTCTTGCCCTTGGTACCTTCGGCGGAAAGCTCCCGCTCCCCATTCCGTTTTTCATAGACCTTGCCAAACGGTTATTTCATATCTTTGCAAAACGAAATCGAATGCTC
>CACYCN010000377.1 GCA_902772895.1 uncultured Ruminococcus sp. | reverse complement strand
CAGGATACCTATTATCTCGAGAACGGTCAGCTCCTGAAATCCCAGACTTCTGCGGCGCAGAATGCGATCCTCAGAAAATACGGTCCGGCTTTGATCGAAAAAGGAACGCCCATTCGTGCCATATTCCCGGGCCGCTGCTTCCGTAACGAAGCCACCGATGCCTGTCATGAAAACACCTTCTTCCAGATGGAAGGGATGATGGTCGATAAGGACATTTCCATTTCCAACCTCATCTACTTCATGAAAACCATGCTCTCCGAAGTATTCCGGAAAGATATCAATGTTCGTCTGCGTCCCGGCTTCTTCCCCTTCGTAGAACCCGGCTTTGAACTGGACATCAGCTGTCTGATCTGCGGCGGCAAGGGCTGTCCTTCCTGTAAGCACAGCGGCTGGCTTGAACTCTGCCCCTGCGGCATGATCCATCCGAACGTTCTCCGGGAAGGCGGCATTGATCCGGATGAATATACCGGATTTGCCTTCGGACTGGGTCTGACAAGACTTGCCATGATGAAATACGGCGTCAAGGATATCCGTGACCTGAACAGCGGCAGCCTCAAGTAACTGTCACAGTTCACGGACGACGAATAAGGGAGGATTTTCAATATGCTGTTATCAATGAATTGGATCGAAGACTTTGTAGACCTCAGCGGTCTGGATAAGGTCGAACTGATACACCGCTTCTCCCTCTCTACGGCAGAAGTGGAAAACGAAATTTTCTTCAAGGGCAGCGATCTCTCCGGCGTAGTCGTGGCAGAGATCAAAAGCGTGGAAGAACATCCCAAATCCAAAAAACTCCATCTCCTGCAGGTTGATACCGGCAGCGGTGAACTGACCAATGTTGTCTGCGGAGCGCCGAATGTACGTGTCGGTATGAAGACCGCTTTTGCTCAGTTAGGCGCACAGATCGGTGAAATCACCATTGCCCCCCGTGAACTGGCAGGTTTCCCGTCTCACGGAATGTGCTGCAGCGAAGCCGAACTCGGACTCAGTGACGATCATTCCGGTATTATGGAAATTACCGATGACGTACCGCTGGGAACGGATCTGAAAAGTATCTATCAGATCGACGACATTATCTTTGAAGTGGATAATAAAAGTCTGACAAACCGTCCCGACCTGTGGGGACATTACGGCATTGCCCGTGAATTTGCCGCTCTCGCCGGCAGGACCCTCAGACCGCTCCCGACAGAAGAACTCACTGTCTATGATAACCTGCCTGCTGTTGACATGAAAATCGAGGATACCCTCTGCAAACGCTACAGCACCATCAAGGTGGAAAATATCAGCCGTACCGTCAGTCCTGTCAATCTGCGGATCCGTCTGTTCTACTGCGGCATGAGAGCCATCAATTTCCTTGCCGACCTCACCAACTATCTGATGCTCGAAATGGGTCAGCCGATGCACGCCTTTGACGCCAGAAAAGTTGAAAAGATCCGTATCAAGCGGTTTGACCATCCCTTTACCTTCCGGACACTGGACGGTGTGGAACGCAATATCGATGAAAATACCCTCATGATCTGCAACGACAATACCCCTGTCGCCATTGCCGGCATCATGGGCGGTCTTGATTCCGAAATCGTTGACGATACCACCACTCTGACGCTTGAATCCGCTACCTTTGACGCCGCTTCCGTCAGAAAATCCACCGTTCGTCTTTCCCATAGAACCGATGCTTCCATGCGTTATGAAAAGAGTCTGGATCCGGAAATGACGGTTCCTGCCATCGGCCGTTTCCTCTATCTGCTGAAACAGTATGACAGCGGTGTCACCGTTGTTTCCCGTCTGACGGACGAATATGCCGTCAAATTCCCGCCGGTTACCCTGCATTTCAATCAGGCATTTGTGGATCGTTATACCGGCATCTCCATTGACAGTGATACCATTGTCAAGACACTCACCAGTCTCGGATTCTCTGTCACACTGGCGGAAAAGGATTATACGGTTGATGTCCCGTCCTGGCGTATCACAAAGGACGTCACCATGAACGCCGACATCATTGAGGAAATCACCCGTATCTACGGCTATGATAACTTTGAAATCAATACCACCCGTTCTCCCCTTTATCCTGTCCGTATGACGGAAGTCAAAACCGATGAGGAAAAAATCAAAGATCTGTTAGTGAAAAAGTTCAGTCTGCATGAAGTACATTCCTATGTCTGGGCTTACAATGACGAACTGAAAGCATTAGGGATCGCCATTGAGGATAATGTAAGACTTGCCAATGCAACCAATCCCAATATCGAAATCCTCCGCCGTTCCATTATCCCGACCCAACTCTGTCAGGTCAAAGCGAATACGTCTTTTGCCCCGGAATTCGGCATTTTTGAAATCGGCAGAATTGTTGACGGACTGGATGAAAACAATCTCTGTATCGAGCATAAAAAACTGACCATTACCCTGTACAGCAAGACCACTTCCATGAAAGAACTCTATTTCCGTCTGCGTGATATCCTTGCTTCTGTGGCGCTGGATGTGAAACATAGTGTTCTCACTTTCCACACCGCCGAACCTACACAGGACTATATCCATCCCGTCAACTTCAATCAGGTCCTGTTAGACGGTAAAGAACTGGGTATCATCGGTATGGTTCATCCCGTTGTCGGAAAGAATATCGATAAGAAAGCCAATATCGTCTTTGCCGAAATCGATGTGGATGACTTTGCTTCCTGTGCTGACAAGAGCATCGTTTACAGTGAACCTTCCAAATATCCGACAATGGAATATGATCTGAGTCTTGATATGCCCGAAGGCACCTTCTATGGCAGTCTGACGGACTGCTGGGAGCAGGAAGGCGGCGAAATTCTGAAGAGTGTCCGCATCGTTGACACCTATGATACCGATACCGTTCACCGTATCACGGTCCGCTTTGAATTCTCCTCCAATGAGAGAACCCTCTCTTCTGCCGAAGTGCAGGAAATCGTTGACCGTATCCTTCAGAATCTCTCCTCCCGTAACGTCACGATCCAGCAGGGCGGCTCGATCAAGTAATTATCCTGTCAGACTTCCGGAACAGTCTGTGATCCGGTCATGATTCTGTCAATCTGCCAATCTATCATTACGCAGCCTGTCAAAGGGCTGCGTATTTTTCTTTATGGTAAATAAAATGCCGGATTCCGTCAGAAAATCGGCAGAAATGTGGTACTTTTCCCCTGAATTGCCGGAAAAATGGTTTCGATCAGCAATGTCTTCCCAAGAAAAGAGAGAAATTTCGATAAAATTCTATTGTATTTTGAAACGAAATGTGTTAAAATAGTAAACAGAGGTGATATCGATGCATGATAAGACAATGATATTTTCAATTTCGGATAATAAGGACGAAAGCATCAGAACAATTCTGACTACCGTATACAAGGCGCTCGAGGAAAAAGGCTATAACCCCATCAATCAGATCGTAGGGTATATTCTGTCCGAAGATCCGACCTATATCACCACACATAAAAATGCGAGATCCCTGATCCGCAAAATTGACAGAGATGATCTGCTGGAGGTACTGTTGAATCATTATCTCCAGAACTGAATCAGAAACGGAGGACAACCATGGCAGAAGCAACCTCATCTTTTTTCCAGTATAAAGGAAAACCGCTCGTCCGCAGCGGAGATACCCTTTACTACGGAGATATGAAGGACCCCTATGTCGTCAAATTGCAAGTGAAATCCAAACAGCTGCAGGGCGATTTAGAAGTCGCCGATAAAGTGACGATTCAGCTGATGAGTACCGATCCGGACATCAGCCCCCGTAAAGCAATTGTAAAATCCAGCGAAAAACCAAGTCTCTATCTCGCTATTGACATCGGCTGCGTCTGGCTGCAAAAAGCGCTGAAAGAAGCTGCCAAACAAAAAGACTGATCCCCTATAACCAAAAGAGACGCTGTGTGATCGGTCTTCCGATTCCACAGCGTTTTCTCAATGATTCTATCGCCAAGGAGCAATGAAATATGGAATATCTCTATCCGAAATTCCGGTACGCTGCCAAAGGCATCAAAAACATCCTGGTAGCTGAGATTGTTTTTCTCGTTGCCAGCATCCTTTCCCTCGGAATCTCTGTTTATGCGATTCTGACCACCTTGGGCTCATCCTCGGACTCTCAGCCGGAGAATCTGACAGAATTCATCGATTCCGTCTCTGCCGAACCGGACAATCCCATTCAATGGGGCATTATCATTCTGACTGTCATCGCATTAGTCATGATGATTACGGGCTATCTCATGAAAATCGTAGGCGTCCGGAAAGCCATTTTAGACGAAAGAATCTTTATTGTCCCCTTCATCACCATATTTGCCGGAATCTTTCTGGCAGTTCTCTCAGAAGCGCTGCCTGACGATTGGCGGCTGAGTACAGTGTCTAACGTACTGTCACGTCTGATCAACGATTTCATTACGTTCATGATCATCATAGGATGTCAGCGACTGTTATACAATATGGGCGAAAGCCGGCTGGCAAAACTTGGTACCGTCAACTTAGTCTTACTTATCATCGTTGCCGTACTTATCGTTGTATCCTATCTTCCGTTCTGGGACGACGTCAATATCTATTCCCTGATCCTGAAAGGTACCCCCTATGTTCTGAGCGGTGCGCAATATGTCATCTATTTTATCTATCTTGTAAAAACCAAAAAGACACTCAACTATGAGTATTAACAGAAAGCATTGAAAAGCCGGTGGTTTCAGTCTCCTGACAAGCTGAAACCACCGGCTTATTTCCGGTCATAAAAGTGATATCCTGTTCCGATACTGCCGGTATCAGTAGTATCAGTAGTATCAGTT
>CACYCN010000376.1 GCA_902772895.1 uncultured Ruminococcus sp. | reverse complement strand
GTTTGGGGGAGAACCTTTTTTCCAAAAAAAGGTTTCCCCCAAAGAAACTGCCGAGAAGAAATAATTAACGGTAAGCGGAATCAGTTTTCTGCACGGGAGCCTTCGATGGTATCACCGGCATTATCGGCAGCGTTGTCAGCGATATCACCGGCGTTATCGGCAGCATTGTTAACGATATCGCCGGTATTGTCGGTAATACTGGAAATCGTATCACCGACATTGTTGGCAACATCAGATACGGTATCTCCGACATTTTTGGTAATATCAGAAGCCATTTCACCCACATTATCGGCAGCGTTGTCAATCGTGTCACCCACATTGTCTGCCGCATGATTGACGGTATCACCGGCGTTGTGAGCAGCGTTATTGACGGTATCACCGGCATGATCGGCGGTATTGCCGGCAGTATTGTCAGGGGTAAGAGGGATCATATCGTCAGCGTCACCGATGATGCCGTTTCCGTCCGTTACCATCCCGTTATGAGGGACAGCCTGAGGGACGGCATTCGGCATTTCGGAAGCGGTAGGCGTTGAGGTCATGTTCTCAGAAGTATTGGTATCAGTTGTTTTGCATGCGGTGAGTCCCAGACAGCAGACAGCCGCTGCAAGCAGTGCCAGAATAATTTTTTTCATGGAATTTGACTCCTTTGTGATCTGTTAGCTGAATTCGTCAGAATTTGCTTACAGCAAATAGTATATGCCTTCTTGTACGGGATATTCGTTGATAAATTGGTTAAATTGTACAATCAAATTTCCAAAAAATTGACTTGACCGCAGCAGCTTTGTAAAGTACAATTAAATTATCAAGATATGACAAGGAGGAACGGTTATGTCAAATACAATTATCACGATTTCCCGCAGCTACGGAAGCGGCGGTCGTACAATCGGCAAGATGCTGGCTCAGCAAAAAACGATTCCGTTTTACGACAGAGATCTGCTTTATTTAGCTTCCAGCAAAAGCGGTATTGATATTTCACTTTTGTCACAAAATGATGAAAGCGTCAAAAAAAGTCTTTTTGATATCAAGATTCCCACAGAGAAGAATAGGTATATTTCCAAAGATGACATATTCCAGACACAATCCAGGATCATCCGTGAAGTAGCTGATCAGAGTGACTGTGTCATCATCGGACGCTGTGCGGATTACATCCTGAAAAACAGCAAACATAAAGTGCTGCGTGTATTTGTGCGTGCCCCTGAACATGAATGTATCAAAGCGATCATGGATAAGTTCCATATTTCAGAAGCGGAAGCCGCCAAGACTGTCAAACAAGTCAATAAACATCGTTCCGATTACTATAAATATCATACGGGAAATTCCTGGGACTATGCAGGCAATTTTGATCTTTGTTTTGACACTTCACAGTTTTCGTATGAAAAAATTGTCTGGGCCATTTCAGAGTATGCCAAGATTTTCTCATCACTGTAACAATATCCCGGGACAGCATCATAAATTATCATAAAAAGAAAGCATATCCGACCATCAGAGTCAGATATGCTTTTCTTGTTATTGGTTCAGATTACAGGAAATGTGCTCTGAGTTCTTCCCCGGAAACAGGGCAGAGATAAGCCGGCGGAACATCCAGAACCGTTTTGCAGCCTGTCTGACCCTCATCGGCCATACGTTTCACAGCTCTTGCATAAGCGATAATGACGCTGGTAGTAAACTCAGGGTTAGAATCAAGCTTCAGGCTGTATTCAATAATATGATTATTTTCCTTATTCAGACCGGTCTTGCCGGAACGGAAAACAAAGCCGCCATGAGCCATACCGCTATGGTTCTTATTGAATTCATCCTCGTCAATGAAGTGAACGATCGTATTATAATCCGCAAAATAGTTGGGCATTTCCTTGATTTCCTTTTCCACTTTTGCAGCATCCGCACCGTCTTCGAGAACGACAAAGCACTCACGGAGGTGTTTATCTCTGGTAGAAAGTTCCGGATTCTTGCCGCTTCTGACAGCCTCAAGAGCCTCGTCAACAGGAATCGTATACTGTTTGGCATTTTTAACGCCCTGGATTCTTCTGACAGCATCCGAATGACCCTGACTTACGCCTTTACCCCAGAAAGTATAATCCTGACCGTCCGGAAGGATAGCATTGGCATAAACTCTGTTGAGAGAGAACAGACCGGGATCCCAACCGACAGAAATCATACCGACATGACCGCTTTCTTTGGCAGCCTTATCCACATTGGCAAAGTGTTCCGGAATTCTGGCATGGGTATCAAAGCTGTCGATGACGTTGAAGAGAGAAGCATATTTGGGTGTCTGAACCGGAAGATCCGTTGCGCTGCCGCCGCAGAGAACCAGTACATCGATTTTATCCGCCCAGTCAGCGATTTCATCGACATGAACGACCGGAACATTATCTGTAAGGATTGACACTTTTGCAGGATCTCTTCTTGTGAACACCGCCACAAGTTCCATATCCTCTGCCTGAGCCACAGCAATTTCAGTTCCTCTTCCGAGGTTGCCATAGCCTAAAATACCGATTTTAGTTTTCATTTTCACTATCTCCTTTTTTCATGGTATAGTATCAGTATAAAATCAAATTGATTCGCTGTCAATACATTTTTGCATAATTCATGAGTCAGACATGCAAATTTCTTATTTTAATGGTGTGAAGTATCCTGTATCGGGATCCGTGCAGATACCGGACGGTGCAGATAGAAAGACGCTGCTTTGTCATTCTTCAAGGGATGATCTGACGGACAGCAAGAAGAAAGAATTATCATTTCGCTGCTGTACGAAAAAGATATGGATGATAGCAATTCAGTTCAGATAATCATTTTTCTCAAAGAGAGAAGTGAACCAGACATCCGGTGCCGTAAAGCTTTTTCCGTTGAGATACTGGAGGATACCGCTTTCGGTGGTAAAATGAAAAGCGAGATAATAGGAATAGAGTGACTGATATTTGAAGCCCAACTTACGATTGACTTCATTTTTGCCGTATTTCCCGTCACCCAGCAGCGGATGACCGATTGAAGCAAAATGTGCCCGGATCTGGTGGGTCCGACCGGTCAGCAGATCCACTTCTACCAGACTGAGATGATCCTTTTCTGCGAGCACACGATATTTTGTTT
>CACYCN010000375.1 GCA_902772895.1 uncultured Ruminococcus sp. | reverse complement strand
CTGTCCGGGATGACGATGCTCGTCAGTCCGGTGCAGCCGGAGAACGCCCAGCTTCCAATACTTGTCACGCTGTCCCCGATGGTGATGTCTGTCAGTCCGGTGCAGTCGCGGAACGCCCAGCTTCCAATACTTGTCACGCCATAAACAATATTAATCTTTTTTATTCTATCTCTTTTATTATTCCAGGGAGAATTTCGATAAGAGTCATAGGTATAATCCGTCATTTTCCCAAAGCCTCTGATTTCAAGCAATCCGTTTTCAAAAAGTCTGAATGTGACATTATCACCATTTTCTCCGCAATTACCGCTTTGTATTATTTCGCCGTTTCCGTATGTATCGACATAATAACCGTCATTGCCGTGCCCCTCCACGACCTTAGCCGTCATAGTAGCTGTATATCCACCATCGTCCGCAGTTGCGGTAATAGTAACAGTACCTGTTTTATGGAGAATAGGATAGTTGAAACCCTCATCAAAGGATACTATCGATTCGTCTGATGAAGAATATGTAACGTATTTGTTGTCGGCGTTTTCCGGGGTTATGACCGCATCAGCATTATGTACAATGAAATCATCCATACCCCATTCCACTTCAGCGGCAGGGAATGCAATGCCTGTTACGTGAACCGTGTTATCCGTCAGCGGATCATCCTCGGGGCAGACTATGCTCTTGTAAAGATCATAGTACCTTGCAACCAGAGCGATAGTTCTTTGCCACAATTCAATATCCTTATTAAATAGGCTAACGTAATCCTCATAGATGACCTCGTTTTCATCGGAATAAGAATTCTTTATTTTGTTGATCATTCCGTTGAACAGTATCTGATTTGTAAACTGCTTTGTAAAATTTGTTGCATATTTTTGAAACCTTATCCAGTTAAGATATCCATTTATAAGATTCTGAGCGTTTTCTTCTGTACGATTCTGCTCATATTCATTTCTGAGATTTCTCAGAGCAGTATCGCAATCAGAACTGATTATATACATAAGCACAAGCTTCATTGTCGAATCAGCATTATCCTTATTATTAAAGAAATAATCACAGGTTGCTGTTCCGAGTTTAACTGCGGTAAGTATCGCTTTTGCTTCTGAAGATGCAACTTCAGCAAGAATAGCCTTCCAGACTTCCTTTACACATTCCGTACCATATACCTGTACACCCGCGTCAAGAATAAGATATTCCTTTTGGGCATTGAATTTTAAAACGAGATCATCGACAGCAGCACAAAGATAAGGATCATCCGGAGCGGCAGCCTTAATGCTTTTTAAAAAGTCTATTCTTGTTTCGTTGACCTCACGGATAGCCATTGCTTTGGAAAGCTTTTTAAAAAATTCCTTAACATTGGATACCTGTCCTTTAAGATCACCGAGAATACCGGTAAAACTATTCAGTTTATAAATATATCCGTATTTATCCGAAAACTCAACAGCATCTGATAAGGTCATATTTTCAAGGATATTATCGACTTCAGTTCCGTAAATACTATTTGCTTCCTTCAGAACAGTGGTGAAGATTTGTTTGGAATATTTTATGGTTTTTTTATCAAAATCATCCTTGAATTCATCAGTTCCTGCTTCAAATGTCAGATAATCCATCAGCAATGTTTCATAAAACATTGTCTGCCATCCGACCATTGAAACAAAGTCGCCGGAAAGAAAGGATTCAGATTCCTTCCAGTATGTACTTGCAAACATCAGCCCTGTATCGTCTGCGGCAGCCTCAGCCATGACCATATAAAGTCTTTTTGCAAGCAAACTCTGGCTCATGATCGGATCTGTACTGTCCAGACCGTCAATTATTGAATCAGCGACAAACATATCGGCATTGTCATAATGGGTTTTTACATATTCTGCAAAATCACCATCTGTCGAAGTGTATGTTGCATTTACAGCCATCGGGGCAAACAAACCGCTTCCACTAACAATCGTCATACCTGTTACAAGCAGAATGGCAAGAAACAGACTTAACGTCCTTTGAACGAATGATTTTTTCATAATAATTCCCCCAATCTTTCATAATAATGTTACTTTGTGGTAAGGATAGCTACTATATTTAAATAATATCACAAAAACTTGTGCAAGTCAATTAAAATCAGGGGTTCATAGACAAAGGTACCTCTGTCATCAGAGACTGAACAGCGCCGTTGGTTAATGCAGTAAAATAAACCCCGGCGGAGTACGGCACCGAAATGGTGTTATGCTCTGCCGGGGATTTTTCTTTTTGAAATTACGAAAAGAGGTAGCCGTGGGCGGGGTGGGTGTGGTATAATTGTGTAAACTGAAACTAATGGTGAATACAAATGAAAAT
>CACYCN010000374.1 GCA_902772895.1 uncultured Ruminococcus sp. | reverse complement strand
TTCAGTGTGAGTCGGTCGTTCTGTTTATTGTTGCGTCCTACCAGAATCGTAAACCCGGCAGGAGATGTAAACGTCAGAGGAGGAAGGGCGGTTTCCTGTTTCTGTTTTCTGCCCCTCTGACGCAGATAGCCTTCTTCTGTCAGTTCGGTACGGATCTCATCCAGTTCCCGGACACTGCCGGCACGGGACAGACTGTCCAGTACCGATGAAACATAGTCCAGTTCGGTTTCGGCTTTTTCAATCTGGACTTTCAGTACCTGTTCCGCTGTTTTGGCTTTCTGGTAACTCTTGTAATAGCGCTGGGAATTGGCGGCAGGGGAGAGTGACGGGTCAAGCGGAATCCGGATCGTCTGCATATTATCATAGAAATTTTCGGCAATCAGTTCCGTGCTGCCCTTTTCCATCCGGTAAAGATTTGCCTGGATAATGTCTCCGCAGATACGGGAATGTTCCCGGTCGGCACAGGCTGCCAGTTCGTCTTTCTGGAGATAGATCTTTCTGATGAGACGGGTAGCGGCATTGTTCAGCAGTTTATTGAGATCTTCACTGCGGCGGCGCATCGTCTCCAAGGCGTCTTTTTTGGCATAATAACGATCCAGCAGTTCACAGAAACTGTCCGTTTCACGCAGGGAGCGTCCGCTGCCGTATTGCTGGATGTTCATAAACGTAAAATCAATCGGCTTTTTGGTCTGATCGATAATCATGAAAGGTTCGGCGCCGCCTTCCCGGACAGAAGCGATCATCCGTTTCAGAAAGAAGCGAAGCCGTGTCATCAGTTCTTCATCGCAAAGGTCGGAAGAACAGAGATCCTTTCCCCGTCCGGTCAGATGTTCCAGTTCCCGGCAGATGATAGGAGAAACGCCCTGAATGACATTCAGTAATGCCTTTGACAAGGGCGTCGGTTTCGGAAGTGACTGAACGGCATGGATAATCGTATCGGCGTCTTCGTCCAGGATACAGAGTTTTTCCTGACGGGGCGGCGGTTCATAGGGAAGTCCCGGCAGAATCAGACGCTGGGATGACATGGTCGCATCGACACGCTTGACGGCATCAATGATTCTGCCGCTTTCATCGATGAAAATGATATTGCTGTATTGTCCCATGATTTCTACGGCTAACTTCATGGTGACGGAGTCGCCCAATTCATTCAGCCCTTCAAATTCCAGAAACAGAAGCCGTTCCAGTCCGGGTTGGGTGATGTCGCGCAGCCGTGCGCCGGACAGCCGTTTCCGCAGCAGCATACAGAGCATGGGAGGGGTTTTCGGATTTTCGTAACTGACTTGTGTGATATTGATTCTGGGACTATTGGCACGAGCGGAGAGCAGTAAGCGGCTGCTGCCGTCCCGGGAACGCATGGTCAGGACTAACTCATCCCGGGAGGGCTGATAGACCTTGTCAACCTTACTGCCCAGCAGATGATCTTTCAGTTCCTGACGGATCTGTCTCAGAAAAATGCCGTCTAATGCCATAATATAACCTCTTTTATTCAGTATTGGGTGAAAAGCGGACGGTTATGCGGAAAGGAACTGACTGTTATAGAGCTGATGATAGAAGCCTTTTTGCGCCATCAGCTCCTGATGAGTGCCGCTTTCGATGATATCGCCGTCTTTCAGGACCAGAATCAGGTCTGCATTTTTGATGGTAGAGAGACGGTGAGCGATAATGAAAGATGTCCGGTTTTCCATCAGCTGATCCATGGCTTGCTGGATTTTCAGTTCCGTACGGGTATCCACCGAGCTGGTCGCTTCGTCCAGAATCAGCATCGGACGGTCAGCGATCATGGCTCTTGCAATCGTCAGCTGCTGACGCTGCCCCTGAGACAGACTGACATTATCATTGAGAACCGTATCCAACCCTTTTGGCAGGGTCTTGATAAAGTGATAGAGTCCTACTGCCTTACAGGCATTCCGGATCGTTTCTTCGCTGACGTTTTCGGTATTGTAGACGAGATTTTCACGCAGTGTTCCTTCAAACAGCCAGGTATCCTGAAGTACCATGCAGAAACAGGAACGTACATTTTCTCTCGGTACATCACGGGTCGGGATTCCGTCAATGCGGATCTCGCCTTCATCAATTTCATAGAAGCGCATCAGCAGATTGACAAGGGTCGTTTTTCCGGCGCCGGTGGGGCCGACAATCGCAATTTTCTGACCGGGTCGGGCGGACGCCGTAAAGTTATGGATAATGGTCTTGTCCGAACCGGGATAACCGAATCTGATATGAGAGAAATCCACATTGCCCCTGATCTCGGCAAGCAGGGCAGGTTTATCCGTTTCCTTTTCCATTTCCTCCGCTTCGAGAAATTCAAAAACTCTTTCTCCGGCTGCGGCGGCAGACTGCAGGGACTGCATGGTCTGGGCAATCTGTGATAAGGGCTGGGTAAAGAAGCGTACATACAGGATAAAGGCAACAATGGTACCGAAACCGATGGAACCGTTCAGCGCCAGGGCTCCGCCTACCACACAAACGGCAACATAACCGAAATTTCCGATAAAGTTCATCATCGGCATCATGGTTCCTGAAAGACACTGTGCCTTGAAACCGCTGTCACGCAGTCTGTTATTCATTTCATCAAAGGTTTCCCGGGATTTATCTTCGCCGTTATACGCCTTGACAACCGTATGACCGGTGAACATTTCCTCAATATGACCGTTGATATCGCCGAGATGTTTCTGCTGACGGGTAAAATATTTCTGACTTTTTCCCATGATGAGGAACATCAGGATAAATCCGATCAGACTGGCGCCGATCGCCGTCAGGGTCAGGATACCGTTGGTCTTGATCATCATGAACAGGCTGCCGAACAGCATGACAACAGAAGTGATCAGATTACCGATACTCTGGTTGAGACTCTGACCGATGGTATCGACATCATTGGTCACACGGGAAAGTACGTCACCGGTGGTATGTTCATGGTAATAGCGCATGGGCAGACGATTGATTTTGCCGGAAATGTCCGAGCGCATCCGTTTGGAGACACGCTGTGTGACCGTTGCCATCAGAAAACCCTGCAGTGACGATAAAAAGAAGCTCAGGGAATAGAGTATGACCAGAAACAGACCGATCTCCAGTACCTTTGACAGATCAATGGAGGTCTCAGTGAGTTTTCTCACCGAATCCGGCATCTGTGACAGACTCTTCATGGCGGCGGTAGG
>CACYCN010000373.1 GCA_902772895.1 uncultured Ruminococcus sp. | reverse complement strand
CTTTAACAGTTCAATTTTTTTTTTTTTTTTTCCCTCCTGAAATATCATATTGTGTGCTTTCCGGTTGTGCACAATCATTAATTTCATTATATTTCATCTTCTGATGATTTCAATGGAGGATTACACCGATCACTATACTTTTACAGTAATTTGTAAAATCCTGTACTTTTTACAGCAGATAGGGTCTGAGTTTTTCGGGAATACATTCCTCACAATTACGGATAAATTCCTCCTCCGTAAGATTGATTTTGCCGAAATTGTAGTCATAGAAACTGCTTACCAGACCATTGGCGTACAGTCTTTCCGCAAAAAGAATATCGGCAGGGATTTCTGTCAGACCGTTCTTTTTCAGTATCAGTCCGAGAAGGGAACGGCAAGCCTCCTCCGCATGGATTCTGATAAAGGAATCCGCACCCTGTGTGTTTTCAAAAGCATTGGAGAGAAAGTGTTTGATCTTTCGGTAGTATTCTACGCCTGCCCTGAGATAGTCTTGAAATGTCATATCACCCTCGGACAGTCTTTCACGCAGCCGGTCACTTTCCATCTGCTCAATATACAGCATCAGCGAATACTTATCGGGGAAGTGGTTATAAAAGGTTTTCAGTGATAATCCGCTTTCCTCAATGATTTTCTTGACGGTGATCTTATCAACGGGAAGTTCACGGCTCAGTTCCAGAAATGTTTCCGCAAAAATCTGTTTGGATGTTCGTTTCTTCATTATGATTCCCTCATATCTGCATCTGATATCTTGTAATATATGATAACAGAAAATGGGGGAGTTGTCTATCAAAAATCAGTCCCGCACAATACGAGTCTGAATCAAATTGCTTGATAGGTTTGTCACAAATAGCAGAATGAAAGTAATCATAACCGGAACCGTAATCGTATCATATCCGCTCGGAGAGAAAAGTTCTGTTATGGTTCCTGCCAACGCTCCGGCGCCTGCTGCAATCAATGCACGAGACAGGTCTGTTTTTCCCGATCATATCAGTACCGCAAGACCAACTGCGAACGATATGATAAGCATGGAAATACTGCTCTCCCAAGATTATTTCCGTCTGTTAACTTGCAGCGGACTTTGTGTTTTCCGAAAGGGATACCTACTAATGCTGCCGCAGCATCGCCTGCTCCCCACATCATAACAGAAACTCCTGCTACCTCCGATTTATCAAAATGCCCACGCAATGGCAATTACCACTGTAAACATCATATTGGGAATATTGTGTATTCCTCAATCAACGGGTGGCGGTGGATGACCGCACAGGATAATTCACGAATGTCTTGGCGAATCCCTCGGAGCTTGAAGGGATATGCTGAAACAACATGTCATGAGATCCGCTTGGAACAGACCTCATGACATCTTAGTTACGTAATTCAGTTTACATAAATGCCGATATAAAACCTGATCCGGCTTTTAGGATCGTTCAAGACAGCAGGGTGATTGATTCATTTCAGGACTTATGATTCTGATGATTTGGTAACATTCAGTGTCAGGATTTTGCTGACCACTTTTCCGGCTGCATCCCTGACATCCACACGGATATCATAGGTGACTGCCGCCTTTGGTGTCATCACAATAATATTGGAAGCGTCATAATCACGCAATCTTGACCAGTTTTCAGAGGTTGATTTTTTAGAATATACGGCGTATTGATAATCTCCCATGCCTCCTGTCGCAAAACAGCGAACTTTGACTTTTTCACCGAAAGTGATGCTCTCTGCGCTGAGCTTCGAGGTATTTTCCAGTTCCTTGGCAACGGTCAGTTTCATCTGTCTGGAAACAACCGTTCCTTCGGTGTCTTTGACATCCACACGGATATCATAGCTGACAGCAGCCTTGGGTGTGAGAATAACGATATTTTTCGAGCTATAGGCACTGGCTCTTGTCCAGACTCTTGCGCTGGATTTTTTATAAAATACGGCATATTGATAATCTCCGGAACCGCCTTCCGCAAAACAGCGAACCTTTACTTTACTGCCGAGAATCATTCTTTCTGCGCTCAGTACCGAGGTATTGGTCAGATTCTGTCCGACCTCAAACGTTGCTTCTTCATTGGTCACAATAACACCGTCCGCATCTCTGGCGTCTACACGGAAGGAATAAATACCGACATTTTCCGGGGTAAAGGATAATTTCTTTTCTGTAGTATAATCCGACAGCAGTGTCCATTCATTTTCTTCTTGCCGTTTGACGGAAACAGCGTATTCGTATTGATCAAAACCGCCCTGAGCGGCATAGGTAAGTTCCACGGTGTTTCCTAAACGGATAAAGTCTGCGCTGACAGAAGCCTTTACACTGGAATCGCCTACCGCCGTAACGGATATTTCCTTGCTGGTCACAACATGATCCTCGTCTCTGACATCCACCCGTATGGTATAAGCACCTGCTGTTTCCGGTGTGAAGACATAAGCCGTTTCGGGGCTGTAATCTGACAGCATTGTCCAGTCTGTATCACCTTGTTTTTTTGTGTAAACAGCATACTGATGTTCTCCCAGACCGCCTGCGGATTCACAGGTAATGTTGACAGGATGGTTATAGCGGATTATTTGTGTGTCAACTGCGGCATCAAGGGTGAGGGTATAGGCAATCCTGACAGTGAATTTTTTTCGGGCAATCTCTCCGGCGTCATCCGCTACATTTACTTGCAGTTCATAGTAGCCCGGGTCTGTCAGTGTGAGAGGAAGCCGGGTCTGTTCGGAGTAGGGATGGGCTATTGTCCATGCGGTTGTGCCGGCTTTGCGGTAAATCATCGAATAGAGATAGGGAGCCGTACCGGCTTCGGCGTCACAAGTCACCACAAACATTTCGTTGGGGGCATAAACGTCTTTATCGATAGAAGCATAGTTTATCAGCGGGTCACCGGTGTTGTCCTCATAATTCCATCCGTTTTTTTCCGCCCATGAACGGGCATAGCTTTTCTGATCGCACCGTACCACCAAAGAACTATTGGAACTGCTCAAAGCATAGGTGTCAATGGAATGAACTGTTTTCGGAACGAAAATTTTATTGAGAGAGTCTAGTCTGGCAAAAGCATGGTAACCGATACTCTCTACACCGCTGAGAAGTGTAACGGAAGTGATATTTGAACAGCCGTAAAACGTATCGTTACCGATATTTTTTACGCTGCCGGGAATCGTGACAGAGGACAGAGCGGTACAGCCGGAAAACGCAGAATCACCAATACCCGTCACGCTGTCGGGTATCGTGACAGAGGTCAAATGGGTACAGCCCCAAAAAGCAGATTTGCCAATACTTGTCACGCTGTCGGGAATGGTAACCGAGGGCAGACGGGTACAGCCATAAAAAGCAGACGTGCCTATACTCGTCACGCTGTCAGGAATGGTAACAGAGGACAGAGCGGTACAACCGGAAAACGCATTACTTCCGATACTTGTGACACTGTCTGGAATCGTGACAGAGGACAGGCCGATACAATGATAAAACGCTTCGTTTCCGATACTTGTGACACTGTCGGGAATCGTAACCGAAGTTAATTTCGTACGAAATTGAAACACGCTTGCTCCGATACGTGTTACACTGTCGGGAATGATAACCGTTGAGGCGGTTCCATTGTATCCAAACAATAAACCGTCAGAAATAAGAAGTTTCTGGCTGTCTTCTAAACCGACACAGCCGGTAAACGCTTTTATACCGATGCTTGTGACACTGTCGGGAATCGTGACAGAGGTCAGGCCGGTACATTGATAAAACGCATAAGCGCCGATATTCGTCACACTGTCTGGAATCGTGACAGAAGTCAGGCTGATACAATTATAAAAGGCATTATCCTGGATATTCTTCACGCTGTCCGGGATCGTGACAGAAGCCAGTCTTCTGCAACCGTAAAACGTAGACGCTTCGATACTCGTCACGCTGTTGGAAATCGTGAGAGAAGTTAGTTCACTGCAATTATAAAATGCTCCGCTTTTGATTCTCGTCACGCTGTCGGGAAGCTCTACATTGACAACAGTTCTGTTAGAATAAAAAGTATTTGAACCGATCGAAACAACAGGATATCCATTGATAGAAGCAGGAACGCTGACGGATGTACTTTTTCCTTTATATTTTAGGATAGTTGCCCTGCCGTTTGAGACAGTATATTCAAAGTCACCATAAACCTCTGCCGCACTGACCGTGACGGCTGTATCGACAAACGGCATTGCGCCTGTTACACCGACACCACCCAGCATCACCGCCGCCAGAGATATTGCACAGAGCTTATTTAATATTCTTCCTTTCATGTGATTGTCCTCCTTTGCAAGTTAACTATTTTATCATAATTATACAGTAGTAAATACTGAGTGTCAATTATTTTCATACAGAACGACCTATGACCTTCATTGTTGCTGCCAGAGCAGAAAACGGACATTGTGAATCAACCGTGTCAGTCTGTTGTCATGTTTTCGATTCCACTCGCTGTCAACAAACAAAGCTCATCTTTTTTCTGTAACGCCTGCAAAGACTTTTTATGGAACCATGCTTGAGCAAACAGGAGTATGTATTAAAAAAACCGATCCGTTTTGCTATACTAAAGAACAGGAAATACGATATCAGAATCCGACAATACGATGACAAAGCGGAGATTCAATTTTCTATCACCTGCCGGAAAAGTCATTTCAAAACCTGTGAGGTTCAGGGTGATGATTTCTGGTTGTCGGAGACAGTGAGGGAGATGTAAAAGATGATCTGTTTCCCCTTTATGGAGGGTCAGGAACGTGATGAAGTAAAAGGTTTTCCGGAGGAAGCCAACAGACTCAGAAGAGCAATGCTTAGTGTGGACAGTTCCGTCCTGAAACCAGAACCGAAACGTGTGATGCTTGAGGAAATGACGGAACTGTCAGAGGGGCGCATGGACATCACCGTAAAGGGGATCACGTTTGAGTGTTTTGTCAAGCTCAAGCCTGAAAAACCCCTTTATGTGATACTCAACGGATCGGCAACGATCGCTCCGCCGGAGTTCAAAAGATGGAAGTGGCATAAATTCATAGACGGCAGTATGCTGAATATTGCAGACCCGATGTACCGGCAATATCCGGATCTGAAGATAGGCTGGTATTACGGGGACGAGCAGGTCAGTTTACGGCATTATGTGGCGGATATTGTCAGGAAGGCGGCGGCGCTGCTCGGTCTTTCCGACAGGGATATCATCTTCTACGGTTCGTCAGGCGGGGGCACTGCGCTGATACAATGCGCTGCGCTGATCGGAAACTGTACGGCGGTTGCGATCAATCCGCAGATACGTCTTTGCGAATACAGCGGGAGCAGGAACTTTACGAAAACGACGGGGATCCGGCTTGACAAGGAGGATGAACAGCACAGGAATGACCTTTTGTATTTTCTGAAGAACGGCAAAAACGTAAACTATCTCATACTGCAAAATCTGAGAAGCGCCGACGATATGCTTCAGCAGAAAAATATCATGGATACTCTTGGGATAAAAACAAGATACGGATTGTCACAGAATGAAAATATTGCTGTCTGGACATACGACGCGCCATCCGTTGCGCCGCATAACGCGCAGGAATACTACTGCATCTATTTCATCATCAAGTATCTGATCGACTGTTTGCAAAGCAGACAGCCGGCGGATGAGGAAATGATCCGCTGGGTAACGGAGATGTGGTATGAGAGGGCAAAGTGTAAAAGCGAGACCGATCTGCTCAAACGCACTCCGGTGATTCCTGACAGCGGCGCATTCAGACAGGTAATGTTCAGAGATGAACTGATAGTGCCTGATGCGGGGAATAAATGGGGTTTTGCGGTTGTTTTCGGCAAGCTTGCTCCGAATACGAGATACAGACTGTCCTGTGACGGGTCAGAGCCGGTATCAGGCAGTGTACAGTTCATAAACGTCGGCATTAAGGATAAAAAGTCGGGCAGATGCGCACTGAAACAGTATCCGATGGGGCAGGCGTTTGAATTTGAGTTTATTGCTCCGGAGATATCCGCTGATACGGAGCTTTGTATCTATACGGGCAGTTCTGATAAGACAGGTCAGTCAGAAGTCAG
>CACYCN010000372.1 GCA_902772895.1 uncultured Ruminococcus sp. | reverse complement strand
CGGCGGGTCCAGGGCAGAGCCCGGCGGGTCCAGGGCAGAGCCCGGCAGGGTGCAGGGACAGAGTCCCTGCCAGGGCAGAGCCCGGCAGGATGCAGGGACAGAGTCCCTGCCAAGGGCCAAGCCCCGGATGGTTAGATTTTAACGGGGTTATTGCCCCAGATTGTTTCGGCGTAGTCACGGATGGAACGGTCAGCAGCAAAGCGGCCTGCTTTGGCGATGTTGACGAGGGACATTCTGTTCCAGGTCTGGGTGTCGAGATAGAGCTTGGAGGCTTTCTGCTGAATGAAGGAATAGTCTGCGAAGTCCGCCAGTACCATGTAGGGGTCTTTGGTGGAGAGGGAGACGAAAATATCCTCGAAGTGGGGGCCGAATTCGGAACGGATACCGTCAACGGCACTTCTGATAATATGATTGTTGTTGTAGGGAACAGAGGGATAATAACCCTGCTTGGAAAGCTGATTGACTTCCGGAGTGGTCATACCGAAGATCAGGGAGTTGTCATCGCCGACGACTTCGTGAATCTCGACATTCGCACCGTCCAGAGTACCAAGGGTGATGGCACCGTTAATCATGAACTTCATGTTGCTGGTACCGGAGGCTTCTGTGCCTGCCAGAGAAATCTGCTCGCTGATTTCAGCAGAGGGAATCAGTTTCTCGGCAACGGATACACGATAATCTTCCAGATAGACTACTTTCAGTTTCTGATTGACACGGGGATCGTTGTTGATCTTGTTGGCAAGTTCAACAATAAACTGAATGATCTGTTTTGCAAAGTAATAACCGGGAGCAGCTTTTGCACCAAAAATATATGTCTTGGGGACATAGTCAGCATTGGGGTTTTCTCTCAGCCACTGATAGGTGCTGTAAATGTGCAGGGCATTCAGGAGCTGACGCTTGTATTCGTGCAGACGCTTGACCTGTACATCAAAGATCGAGTCAGTATCAACCACAATACCGTTATTCTCTTTGATATATTTTGCCATGCGTTCCTTATTTTCTTTTTTGATGGCGGCAAGCTTCTCTAATACGGCAGTATCATTCTTATATGCCATCAGACCTTCCAGTGCATTGGCATCCTTGATGAACTGGTTGCCGATCAGCTGGGTGATGAGATTGGCAAGACCCGGGTTGGACTGGTTAAGCCAGCGTCTGTGAGCGATACCGTTGGTAACGTTCTTGAACTTTTCGGGAGTTACCGAATAGAAATCACTGAAGACGGAATCCTTGAGGATTTCACTGTGAAGTTTGGATACACCGTTGACGGAATGGCTTGCAATGACGGCAAGATTTGCCATCTTGACGATACCGTCATTAATGACTGCCATTCTGCCGATCTTCCAGCCGTCTACGCCGTTCTTGTGCATCTGCTCGCAGAAACGACGGTTGATTTCTTCAACGATCTGATAGATACGGGGCAGTCTGCGGGAGAACATTTCCACCTGCCAGCATTCCAGTGCTTCACTCATAACCGTATGGTTGGTGTAAGCGATGGTTCTGGTGACGATATCCCAGGACTTATCCCAGTCATAGCCGCATTCGTCAAGCATGATACGCATCAGTTCCGGTACGGCAAGAACCGGGTGGGTATCATTCAGATGAATCGCTACGACATCCGGCAGATTATCCAGTGTACCGTAATCTCTCAGGTGACGCTGAATGATATCCTGAATGGTTGCGGAAACAAGGAAGTACTGCTGGCTCAGACGCAGACTCTTACCTTCGGAATGATTGTCTTCCGGATAGAGTACACGGGTGATGCTTTCCGCCAGCGCTTTCTGCTCCATCGCTCTGACATAGTCGCCGGAGTTGAACAGACGCATATCAAAGTTATCGGAGGTAGCCGCCCACAGACGGAGTCTGCTGATACCCTTACCGCCGTCGCCGGGAACAAGCATATCATAAGGTGTCGCAATAACCTTGGTGGGATTTTCGAGTTCGATGGAATGATGATCGCCGTCCCAGGTTTCCTTGATGTGACCGTCAAAGTAAACCGGAATGGACTTTTCCGGATGGGGCTGGAGCCAGATGGAACCGCCCGGCAGCCAGAAATCAGGAAGCTCAGTCTGCCAGCCGTCGATCAGCTTCTGACGGAAAATACCGAATTCATACCGCAGGGAATAACCCATAGCGGAATAATTCTGGGTAGCAAGTCCGTCCAGGAAGCAGGCAGCCAGTCTGCCCAGACCGCCGTTGCCGAGTCCGGCATCCGGCTCGCACTCATAGATATTCTCGATTTTGATATCGAGACTTCTGAGTGCCTTGGTCATGGTTTCTTCCAGACCGAGGTTATAAAGATTGTTCTTGAGGGAGCGTCCCATGAGGAACTCCATACAAAGATAATAAACGGTTTTTGTGTTCTGCTTGACGGCCTCAGCGGTAAACTTCTTGTGACGGATACGCATGATATCCCTCAACACTAAAGCTACGGCTTTATAATAATGCTCATCAGTGGCGTCAGCAGGCGTTACGCCGAAGTTATGAGAAAGCTTAGCAACGATAAGCTCTCTTGCTTCGCTGGGCGTAAGCTTCGATTTTGACATAAAAATACCCCTTTCTTTTTCTTCCGATAATCAATTGCTGTCATGTTAGCCAAGCAATTACCTAATATTATACCTTATCACGCTGATTTTTTCAACTAAAATTAGTAAATTCTTGTAAAATTTCACGTTTTTTCACATGAAAATCCACTGATTGGTGAAAAAATAACCTGATACAGTCTTTCCATGAAAATAACCGTGAGGGCTTTGATGTGATTGTTGATGTAATTGTTGATGTGATTGTTGATGTGATTGCTGATGTGATGATTGTCGGTTTCGTTCTGTCATTTATTCCGTCGATCTGATAGAAGCTGTCAGGAGAGACTGATTGGGTAAGTCTTCAATAGCGGTCATTTATCAGGATTGGTTTGCGATTGCTGTCGGAGGTGACATCCGGCAGGCAATGATCGGAAGTGATGTGTTTCCTCCCCAAAACGCTCCGGACAAAATTGATTTCCGTGGAAAATCCGAGAGATAGTTGCTATTTGACAAAAATGTTATTATAATAAAAAGAGATGAATCATCCGGAATCGGCAAGGAAAAAGGAGTGGTTACCATGGCGGATAATCAGGAAAAGAAGAAAGTATCATTCACGATTGCAGGCAATCAGTTTACGGTTCTCTCAGCGGAAGAAGAAGCCTATACGGCGGATATTGCCGGAAAAATTGATCAGAGTATCCATGAAATGTGCCGTAACGGCAGAGTGTCCGTCACAGCGGCGGCTATTCTTACGGCAGTCAATTATTGTGATGAAATGCAGAAATCCAGACGTGATCTGGAGGAGATCCGGCAAAAACTGGAAGAGTATCTGAACCGGATGAATGTACAGCAGGAAAAGTATCGTGAACTGTCAAAGGAATGTGAAAAACTCAAAGAGGATCTGAAGATCTGCCGGAGACGGCTTTCGGAAGAAAGTCCCGGTATCAATGAGGATGATCCGATCTCACCGGCAATCAGACCGGTGCGTCGTTCCATTGCCGTGTCTGACAGCGAAGAAGCTGCCGATGAGATCTGATGACCCGGAATACGGTCGGGACATCGGACGAAAAAGACAATGTTGATGAGAACAGTCTGAAGAATCAAAACAAAGAAGAAGTGAATTCAGTGAAGAAAATGAATACGACAAATCCTATGATGCTGTCGGAAAACCGGAGGTCCCCTGGCAGGGCGTCGAATATCGAACTGCTGAGAATCCTCTGTACCCTGATGGTGATCAGCCTTCATGTAATGAATCCTACGATTGTAGGAGGTCTCAAGTTTACCAGACAATCCGGCAGTATACCGGCTTATGTTCTGACAAACTGGATATTTTGTGCCTCTATTGTTGCGGTCGATATTTTTATCATGATCTCGGGGTATTTCATGATCGGGAAAAGTAAGCCGAAACTCGGAAAAGTGTTTAATCTGCTGCTGATCTGTTCGGTATATAAGGGGCTGCAATATCTTGTCATGGTTCTGACGGCAGGAAAGACGTTTTCCTGGATTGGCCTGCTGACCAGTCTGATCCCCCGCAGCTATTATATATGGCTGTATTGTGCGCTGTATCTGATCTCACCGTATATTAACCGGATCGTCTGCGGCATGAACCGTCGGCAATATCAGAGACTGCTGTTAGTAGGACTGATTTTGTTCAGCGTATGGCCGATGATCATGGATTGCTTCCGGAAACTGACGAATCTGGGCATGACGGATATTTCGACAATTTCCCGTGACGGTAACGGCAGTGGATTTACGCTGGTCAATTTTATATTATGCTATCTGATCGGCGGTTATCTCCGGAAATATCCCAGGGAATTCCGGCATAAGAGTACCTGTCTGCTGGAATTGCTGATTTTCTTTATTTGTTCCGTCGTTACCTGTGTGATCACGTTTTTTGTTCCCAAACTGAGCGGAACTGCCGGTATTCTGGGATATGATACGATTATCGTGATCGTACAGGCAGTGACATTGTTTGATTTCTTTACCCGGTTGGATATCGGTTCCCGACCGGTTATCAATTTTTTTGCCAAAGCCTCTTTCGGTGTGTTCCTGCTTCATCCGATTCCGATTCAGCTGCTCAGATACTTTCATATCGTTGATATCAAGGCCATGTTCGGCGGCGGTGTGATCAAGGCGTCTCTTTGTTTTCTCATACTGCTGTCGGGCGCTTATCTGGCTTCGGCATTATTCGATAGTCTGGTGCGTCTGATCATCAAGCCGGTGTCTCGCCGCTGGAGTCATACAAGGCTGTTTCAGTTTGACCCGACGTTTGTCAAAGAATCACCACCATCCGGTCAGGTGTGATAACCATAGTCTGAATGGAAGATTATCGGCTCTGACCGGAAAAATAACCGTTCCGTAAGGATAACAGAGGGGAGAATGTATCATGGAAATATTGGCACCTGCCGGCGGTCCGGATTCGGTATTGGCGGCTGTCAGAGCCGGCGCAGATGCAATTTATCTGGGCGCTGAAAGGCTCAGCGCCAGGGCGTCCGCTAAAAATTTTAACAGAGAAGAACTCCGTCAGGCAACGGAGTATTGTCATGAGAGAGGCGTTAAAGTCTATCTGGCTTGTAATACCCTGGTCAGGGATGAAGAACTCCCGGAAGCAATGAATCTGATCGAATATGCCTGTTCCATTCCGGTGGATGCGCTGATTGTGCAGGATCTGGGACTGGTAAGTCTTATTCGTCAGGCGGCTCCTGAAATGCGTCTGCACGCTTCCACACAGATGTCGGTACATACACCTATGGGCGCAAAATTATTGTATGATATGGGTTTTAAACGGGTAGTGCTGTCAAGAGAACTCAGTCGGGATGAGATCCGGGAAATTGTTACAAGCTGTCCCATTGAAGTCGAGGTTTTTGTCCATGGCGCTCTGTGTATGTGCGTATCGGGACAGTGCTATTTCAGCGCCATGCTTGGTTCCCGCAGCGGTAACAGGGGCGCTTGTGCCCAGCCT
>CACYCN010000371.1 GCA_902772895.1 uncultured Ruminococcus sp. | reverse complement strand
GTTGTTTACAAGTCTACGGTTGAAATGATATCTTATCTTATGGATATGTATCCAGAAAATACAATAAGATATTGGCTTCAGATACCTTTCAACCTCACTAACAGTACATCCATGATTGAGGGGCAACTTGACGCCTGGGATGCAGGAAAGCGTAAGTTGTGGATGCACAAGCGGAGCAGTAAAAACATAAGGCAAAAAACATGGTCACACAAAACGCTTATCGCAGACAAAAATAAGGGCTTTGGCTTTTATGATGTCCTTCGCAACTTCCAAATGGGTTTTTCAAATACGGCCTTTATTGTCGGATTGAGGGCGATGGAAAGCCTTGACAGATATAGAGCTGTCATAAAGCACCCAGGATACAAAGACATCAACTGGAGCACAAAGCAAAACAGAGGGAACTGCAATTTTTATCCGATATATGATTGGGCTGAAAGTGACGTGTGGAAGTATATCGGAGAAAACGGATTGAAGTATCATCGATACTATGATTTCGCGTTTAAGAAAGGCATTCCGATACACTATATGCGAGTTTCTTCACTTACACATGAAAAGGCTTTTAAGTCAATTCAAGACTTGCCGGAATTCGAGTTCGATACATACGAAAAACTGCTCAGGCGCATAAAAGGAATTTCATTTGCGCAGGAAACGGCAAGAAGCAAAAAAATGTTCAGAGTGCAGGAATTGCCCAAAAGATACAAAACATGGGAAGAATATAGAAATGCCTTACTTGAAACTTATCCCGTTCCAGAACATCGAGCAATATTTGAAAAAAGATTCAAGAAACACTTGCATAATGAATATGTGTACAAGCAGCAATGCAAACAGCTTGTTTTAGGCGACATCGAAAACAACTTTCCCGTAAAGAATCAGGAAGACCCGATAAAAGAGCGAATTGAATATTGGAGGCGTATATTATGAAAATTAAAATGCCATGTTTGGGCATTAAGTTGGTTGACCGTGATATGCTGCAAGCAAACAACTATAATCCTAACAATGTTCCGAAAGACAAAATGGAACTTTTGAAGCAATCAATTATCGACAACGGTTTCTGTTTTCCTATTGTTACGATTTGGGCAGAAGATGACGAAAAGTATATCATCGTTGACGGATTTCATCGCTACACGATGTGTATGCCGGAATGGCTGGATATCAAGCAGGTTCCGATTGTTGTGTTGGATCATGACTTGTCAAAGCGTATGGCTGCTACGATTCAGTTTAACAAGGCGAGAGGGGTTCATGCTGTTGACGGTGATGCTGAGATTGTAAGAAGCCTTATCGAACAGGGCGTTCCGGAGGATGAAATTTGTAAGCATCTGGGTATTGATGCGGAAACCGTTCTGAGATATAAACAGCTGTCAGGTATTACAGACATTTTCAAAAACATTCAGTATTCAAAAAGCTGGGAGGTAGGCACGGTTGAAGAGTAATTGGGAGTACGGCGGATATTACAGAAAGCATGATATGAGCGGAGAAGTAGAAATAGGAACCGGCATCGTCAAGGTCCATGACATTTTTGACCAATTGCCGGACTTTATGAAGCATGCCGATTGTGTTTTCTGTGATCCGCCGTGTAGCAAGCAGAATATCAATTCTTTTTACACGAAGGCGGGCAGGACGGACTATCAGGAAGACTATAGACCTTTCTTTGAAAGATTTTTCCAGATCGTTGACGAGATTAGCCCCAAAAACCTTTTTATTGAGGTTTTTAAGTCAAACAAAGACAATTTCATGGCCGCTTGCAAAGAACGGTATGTTCAAATGGAGATAAGCGAAAGCACATACTATCACAACAAGGAAAATAGGTGTTGGATAATTCAAGCGACCAACGACCAGCCGATTATCAGGTTTAACGGCATCGACGAGCAAGATGCAATAGAGCTTATATGCAAAGAAGTTGATTTCGGCTGCATCGCTGACCCTTGTATGGGTAAAGGGCTTGTCGGCTATTATGCCAACAAGTACGGGAAAAGGTTTGTCGGAACAGAACTGAATCCGAAAAGGCTGGCAGTTTTGATTGAACGAATCAATTCAGGGAAATTGTAGGAAAGGATGACAGATAGTGACAAGGGAAACAGCGATTGAGTGGATTGGATATCATATCGATATCCCAGACTAAGATGAAGATGACGATTTGCTGACAGCCTTGAAGATGGCTGTGAAGGCACTGAAAAAGCAGAGGACAGGGCACTGGTGGATCAATCCTGATGGGTATGCGCCTTACTGCTCTGAGTGCAAGCAGGATAGCAACAGAGCATCAGCATACTGTCCGAACCGCGGTGCAAAAAATGGAGACGGAGGAGTAGATATGGATAGACATCTTGACGGCATATATCTTCGGATCGAGCGCAACGGAAAGTTTCAAGCGG
>CACYCN010000370.1 GCA_902772895.1 uncultured Ruminococcus sp. | reverse complement strand
TCGTATTCCTTGAGAATCTTTTTCCAGAAATTCGTCAGTTCCGTCGGAGAGGGCTGGGTGGTAGAAACCACCGTTTTGGAATCCGCTATCATCTTGTAAAAATCTTTCTGGCTGAGATCGATCTCTTCATAATACGTCTTCTCATTGACATCAAAGGACATCGGAAGAACATAAACCCCGAGCTTTTTGGCTCTGGAACGGGTGATTCCACTATTACTGTCAGTCGCAATGGCGGTCTTAACCATAGACATTTCTCCTCCACTTCAAATCATCAGGCCTTTTACAGCAACATCAGGCGGCATCTTCTACAGTATATAATATATCTCCCGAAAATTCAAACTATTTTTGCAAAATCCGCCCCACTTCAACGAATTACCTAAAATATCCATTCCCTGACCAAAAAAACTGCAAATATCCACATCAGATTTGTCACTTTCAGATCTGCTTCATCAGAAATATCCGTCAAAAAAGTCCTCCTCCCACCTTGACAACGTCACCGGAAAATTGTACAATAGAGAAGGTTTCCGGAATGATGACGATCCCTTCATCCGACAAATGATATGTCTTCGTAGCTCAGCAGGATAGAGCGTTCGCCTCCTAAGCGAAAGGCCGTGGGTTCGAATCCCGCCGAGGACGTTAGCGGTTTCCGCTGTATCTTGAATGCACCCGTCCGGGTGCATTTTTTCATTTGTCTCCAAACAGTTTTTATCTGCCGGTCAATTTCAGAATATCCATTCCGGATGATCGTCCGTATCGCCGGCGCATTCTTTCTGCGCTCTTACTATTATCATTTCTCTTTCCGGATCGTTGTGTTTTTCCCTGTTTTTCCGCCTTGATTTCACAATTTTTCCCCGCCGCAGAACGGAATCATCCTGCCTTTTTGATTCGGAAAACAATACCGGTTATCACATTTGAAATTTCATAATTATTCACAAATATTTCCTATTATAAGCAACGACAAAATTATCAAAAAAACCATTAAATCAAGCTTTCTTTTCAACCCCTTTTACTAATTTCCTTTTTACCAATGGGTTTACCTTGACAAAAAGAATGGCAAAAGATATAATAAGAACGTTAAAGATAAAAAACCAGAGGTATACCTTTTGGCTCAGGCAATGAAAGTATTCATTTTCCCTCGTTATTCTTTCACCGCAACAGCAAGAGAAAAACAAGAAGAACAGGATGGGTGTTATGGCTAATAATCAGCATTATGATGTCGGAATTTATGGTCTTTGGTACGGAAATAACTATGGCAGTATGGTAACATACTATGCGCTGTCTAAAATAATGAAAAAAATGGGAAAAACCTATGCCATGCTTCGGAATCCGTTGGGACGTGAAATTGACGTGAACACCTTACGCCGTTCACATCCTCTGCGCTTCGGCTTTGCCCATTATGCGATTACGAAACAGCTCCCCCTGAGCAGAATGGCGGAACATAACCAATCGTTTGATGCTTTTCTGCTGGGGTCCGATCAGATGTGGAACTATCATCTGAGCCGCCCGTATCAGCAGTCCTATTTCTTTGATTTCGTGCAGGACGATAAGATCAGCGTTGCCTATGCAACATCTTTCGGCAAAGATCAATATATCGGCCCCGATGAGGAAAAAACGGTTACAAAATCAAATCTGAAACGTTTTCATGCGATCTCGGTCAGAGATGATTTTTCCAAGCGGATCTGTGAACAGGACTTTGATGTTCCTGCCGAACTGGTACTGGATCCGGTTTTCCTTTGTGAAAAATCAAACTATGAAACACTGATTGCAGAATCCGATTTTCATATTGATGAACCCTATCTTTTCGCCTATATTCTGGATCCTAATCCCGAACTGGGTGCCGCTTTACAGAATGCGGCAGAAAAAACCAATCTGCCGGTCTATGTCGTTTTCAATGAGAGCAGTGATAAACAGAAATGTAAAGAAGCGCTGAGAGTCTCGGATGAACGGATCAGATATCTCGAAGAACCTACCTTACAGGAATGGCTCTATCTGTTCCGGAACTGCCGTTTTGTTCTGACGGATTCCTTCCACGGCTCCTGCTTCTCGATCATCTTTGAAAAGACCTTTATCGTTCTGAAAAACAACGGCAGAGGCGGTCAGCGTTTTCCGTATCTGCTGGGTACCATGGGACTGCTTGATTATATGGTAGAATCACCGGCACAGATGCGGGAAAAATTCAATCAGCTCGGTGTCGGTCATGTCATCGATTATGCCGCCGTCAGAGAACGTATCGAACCCGAGATCCGCCGTTCCTTTCAATGGCTGGATGATGCCATCAATAACCGTATCCATCATGAACATCAATCGTCAGGAGAATTCTCTATGTCTGTTCCCGCTCCCAAAGCCGCCCCTGCGCCCGTACCGGAAAAACTTCATCCGGATATTGAAAGATGTAAAATGGTAGTTTCCATGCTGAGAGACTACGGTATCCGACATATTGTCGTTTCTTCAGGCGCCAGAGACGTTTCATTGGTTCGGTTTTTTGAATATAATAAAAAGGACTTTATCACACATAATGTTACGGATGAACGGTCAGCCGCTTACTATGCCCTCGGTCTTGCAACCAGACTGAAAGAACCTGTCGCCATTACCTGTACTTCCGGTACGGCCGTTTCCAATTATCTTCCCGGCATTACGGAAGCGTTTTATATGCAGGTGCCGATTGCCGTTATCTCCGGTGACAGATATCCCTGTTTCCTGCATCAGATGGAAGCTCAGAAAATTGACCATCTGGGCGCCCTTGCTTCGGTCGTCAAAGCTTCCGTAGAACTCCCCATCAACTGGGACGGCATGGGTCAATGGGAAGCAAGAAGAAAAATTTCCGAAGCTCTGCTGGAAATGACCCATCATGGCGCAGGTCCTGTGCATATCAATGTGCCGATGAATTATTTACAGAATACTTTCCCCAAAGAGGAAGAACTTGCTCTGGGTGAATACCGCCATATCGACAGAGTGGAGTATGAAAGCCCTGCACAGGTCTGGGATACCGCTTTACAGACTTTGAAAAATGCCAGGAGAATCCTTATCATCAGCGGACAGGCTAATCCTATGAGCCCCGAAGAAAAAAGAAATTTTGATCTGTTCTGTGAAAAATTCAACTGTGTGGTTGTCACTGACCACCTTTCTAACGTTCATAATGATTATACAGTTAATCCCTTTAACTTAATGAGAAAAACCAATAAGGATTATTTTATCAGGAACTTCAATCCCGATCTGATTCTGTATTTTGGCGGGAAACGTGTTCTCAACTGCCCGCTTCAGGGAAAACTCCGCTCCATCCCCAGAAAATTCCAGTTCTGGAGAATCGACCGTGACGGTAAGGTAGCGGATCTGTATCGTTTGCTGACCCATGTCTTTGAAATGTCTCCTGATTATTTCTTCAGATATTTCGCGGAACATGCAGGCGATATCCATAATGACGGTAACTATCTGAAAGTCTGGAAAGAACAGAATGAAGCGATCGGAAAAATCAATTATCGTGAAACCGAAGGATTTACTTCTTTTTACAGTATCGGCGCCACCATGTCGGTAATGCCAAGAAATTCCATTCTGCATCTGGGTGTCGGCACTTCGTTCAACAGAGCGCATTATTATGAACTGGATGACAGTATCACGGTTTATTGCAATATGGGAACAAACGGTATTGACGGTTCTGCCTCTACCTTTATGGGACAGGCTTGTGTCAGTGATGAACTTTGTTTCCTGTTTATCGGCGATCTGAGTTTCTTCTATGATATGAATTCCGTCTGGAACAAGCCAATGAAAGGTAATATCCGGATCCTGATGAACAATGACGGCGGAGCCGGTTTCCTTCGTCATTTTGCGACAGGCGGTATCACACAGGCGCATCAGGCAGTCGCCAAGGGTTGGGTAGAATCTCTGGGTTTCCGCTATCTCTGCGCGCATAACAGAGAAGAATTTGATGCCCTCCTGCCTGAATTTGTTGCTGAACAGAGTGATAAACCTATTTTCTTTGAGGTTATGATATCTCCTCAGGACTGATCCTGATAGCGATTATGCAATAGAAGAAGGAAGATAAAAATGTTAGGATATAAAATTGTTTGCACTGAACCCGGTAAAGCGGAATTTCAGCAGTTTCAGGTCAGAGAACCCCGTGCGGATGAAGCCTTGGTGAAGATTCACTATACCCTCATCTCCAACGGAACCGAACGTGCCAGAATGATCGCCATGCCCAATACACATGAAACTTTTCCTTATATCCCCGGCTACTCCGGAGTGGGAATCGTTGAAAAAATCGGAGACAAAGTTACCAGTCTTGCCGTTGGCGACCGGGTATTCGTCTCTCATGGCGGACATGCTTCGTATAATATCAAAAAACCGTCTGCCATTGTCAAAATCCCCGACGAAGTACCGTTTTCGGATGCCGTATTTTGTAAAATGGCAAGCTTTTCGATGCACGGAATGAGAAACTGTCATTTCGAAATGGGTGAATCCGTTGTCATCATCGGACTGGGCAATCTCGGTCTTTTAGGGGTACAGTTGGCTAAAATTGCCGGCGCCCTTCCGGTCGTGGCAATCGGTAACCGTCCGATCCGGCGTGAAATAGCCAAAAAATTCGGTGCGGATTATGTCTTTGCCCCGGATGATCCGGATCTGGTAAATAAAGTCATTCAAGCAACCTGCATCACCGGCAGAGGCGCCGATGTCGTTATTGATACCAGCGGCTCGGTAGACGCCCTTCAGCCCGCTGTCAAATATATGGCCCGTTACGGCCGCCTTTCCTTAGTGGGCTGTAACCGTGTGACAGATAAACCGATCGATCTGTATCAGTTCCATCTGAAAGGAATTTCGATTATCGGTTCCAATGCCAGCACACAAAAAAATCATGAATCCTGTCCCGGTATCTGGACAGGACGCAGGAATTTTAACACGATTCTGGGCTATATGGCACAGAAAAAGTTAACTCCTTCTTTGATGGAGCCTGTTGTGGTATCCCCTTATCAGGCAACAGATATCTATTCCCGTCTGATCAATGACAGAGAATTCCCGTTAGGCGTTGTTTTTGACTGGACACAGTATTAATTTCGTATCAAGCCCCATCGGGCGATCCCCTATGGTGTATCATGAGATTTGAGGAGTGAGCTATCATTGGCTAAAAAGAAAAAGAAAAGCGGCACAATCCATAACGGCTATTCCAAACAGCAGAAAATTAAAGAAGCACTGCTCTTTGAGAGAACCCGTGCTTTAACTATGAAGGAAGAGTCAGAAAAAAATACAACGGAATCCGTTGAATCCATCGAATCGGTGAATCAGACTGAAACGATAGAGACTCCGGCTATCGTGCCGCCGACAGAAGAAGCTTTTCCCGAATCGGCTCTTCCTGAACCGGCGCCTGAACAGGTTATCGAACCCGAACCCGAACCTCAACCGGAGCCGGAACCTGAACCGGAACCGGAACCGAAAAAGGCACTTCTGGAAACCCTTTGGTTCGGACTGGATTACGGCAGTATCCTCAATGCCTTTGCGCTGGATCGCACCGTACAGTCACTGGGCTGGCAGACCAGTCTGATGAATAAATCTCCCAGACTCTGGACGCCTCATTATGATGATCCGGAAAATCTTGCCGGTAAGTTTATCTATAAAAACTGCCGGGTCGAAAATGTGTGCCACGATGACGGACAGCTCCGTGAAACCGTTGACCGTGCCGACGCCGTTATCATCGGTTCCGATATTATCTGGAGCTATGACGTCTGCACCAGAGAGACCGGTACGCATTATTACCTGGATTATGTCCCCCAGGGAAAGAAAAAACTCAGCTATGCCACGTCTTTCGGCTATTCCTATTCCGGCCCCTTCGGCGAAGACATGAAAACCTGCGCCAGATATCTTTCTGCCTTTGACGGTATCTCCGTCAATAATTATCATAGTCTGGATATCCTTCATGAACGTTTCGGACTGGATGGTGAGATCGTTCTGGAACCCCTGTTCCTCTGTGATCCGCAGCACTTCCGTGACGCTGCCGCTCAGGCACCCTGTATTCAGGATGAAAACGCTTCCTCTTTTATCTTCAATTACATCAAATACGGCACTAAGAGAAAACGTCAGCTGGTCCTCAGAGGTAACGATATCCTTACTCCTAAACATTTCAGTCCTATGCGGAATTTTATCAATATCAATGAATTTCCGGAATCCAAAGCCATGCTCGGTCTGGATACGGCTTTCCATATTACGGTCGAAGACTGGCTCTATTATCTTATCAATAGTGAGTTC
>CACYCN010000369.1 GCA_902772895.1 uncultured Ruminococcus sp. | reverse complement strand
CGGGAGATGTCGTATTCCTGTACACGGACGGCGTCAACGAAGCGGAAAACAGCCGTGGAGAAATGTATGGCACGGAAACTCTGGAAAACGAACTGAAACAATATCTCGGTGCGGCGGACAGGAATATTTCCGATGCGGTATTGAAGTCGGTCAAGGCTTTTTCCGGAGAAGCCGTTCAGAGTGACGATATCACCATTCTGACATTAAATGTTAAAGATCACAATAAAACTGAAGGAGAGGTAGTATGAGCAAATTAACCGGACAGCTGAAAAAAGAATCTGAGGAATATGGCGGGAAAACTGCCACCCTCGAAGCAGCCTTCCCTGCTGACAGACTCAGCGAATATCCGCTCAATCCCTATGAGCGTGGTATGTATATCGAACAGAAGCTTGCTCCCGAATCCATGATGTATCATCTCACATGCTTTTACGAAGTAAGCGGCGCCTCTGCAGAAAAGGTCAAGGAAGTTCTGGAGGATATATTCCTTTCGCACGAAGCGTTTCATTCCGTTTACCGTGAAAAGGACGGTATGATTCTGCGGGTTCTGGTCAATGAGATTCCCGGGATCACCATAGAAAAAACCGATCATATTCAGGAAAGCTATGAAGCGGCAAAAGCATGGAACAAGCCCTTTGACTTGACCGGCGGAATTCCTGCCAGGGCGGTCATCTATACCGACGGACAATGCTGTCTGATTGCTTTCTTTTACCACCATATTCTGTTTGACGGTGGAAGTGACGGTATTTTCTCACGAGAACTGCTTGCCAGACTGAGCGGTAGCGAAGTTGTCACGGATGATTACGATCTGGGTGCGGCGTCCCGGGAGGACAAGGAAGAAGCCTATCGCCAGGGAGTTGAAAAATTCCGGGAAATGTTCTCCGACGGCGTACCCGTTACCGAACTGCCGCTCAAAAAAACTCGTCCGCAGATTCATCCCCACTCTGATACCAATCAACAATTCATCATTGGCGGTGAAGTCTTACAGAAGTTAATGCAAGCCGCCAAAGAAAAGAAAACCACCGTATTCACCATTCTATTAGCGGCTCTTGCCGCAACGACGGCAAAGTATACGGCATCGGAGGATGTTGTCATCGGCGTACCCGTCAATGCGAGAGACAGCTTGACAAAAAATACCATCGGTATGTTTGTCAACACTGCGCCTTTGCGGCTCAAGCCTGTTCATGATATGTCTGCTGACGAATATCTCAGGGAAGTCCGCCAAACGGTTTCTTCGTTTATCAAAGAAATTTGCTGTCCATATGACCTTCTTGTGGCAGAATTCGTGAAAGAACGGGATACCGGCCGTAATCCGCTGTTTGATGTGGGCATCAACTATATTCATATGCGCAAAGAGTTCCGGAACGGCGATATCGGTATAAAAACTTCTTATCTTCTCCAACCTTCCGGTAAGGACATTAACCTTGTCATGCAGGCTGAGGAAAGCATCATCACCTGTTATGCGCAGTATTCCTCGGAATTATTTGATGATGAAACGATCGGCAATTTCATTGAACAGCTTATTTCTACCGCAGAAGCATTATGTTCCGGAATCGGTACCGTACAGGAAGCAACAGAGCTTCCGCTGACACAGAAGAAAGCACTGGAAGCACTCTCTGCTTCTTCGATGGCAGAGGTTCCCGTGAAGCTGCTGCATAAGATGTTTGAAGCGGCAGCGGATCAGAATCCTGATAAAACGGCGTTAATCGCCTGCGATCAAACGCTCACCTTCTCAGAACTTGACAGCGAAGCCAACAGAGTTGCCCATGCGCTGACCGCCAAGGGATTCCGGAAAGGCGAAAGCGCAGTTGTCATGCTCAGTCGTACGTCCCGCTTTTTTGCTGCCATTTTCGGTGTGTTAAAGGCAGGCGGAGCGTTTATCCCTACAGACCCTGCTTATCCTGCGGAGCGTATTCACAGTGTTCTCGAGGACAGCGAAGCACATTTTGTCATCACGGACGAACCGAATGAAGAATACGATAACTGTGTGGCAATCGGGGAATTGCTTGCCTGCCCTGACAATACAAGACCTGATATTGAGGTAAGTCCCGATGATCTTGCCTATATGATTTATACTTCCGGTTCTACCGGAAAGCCAAAGGGTGTTATGCTGCGTCATATCGGTATTTGCAGTTATCTGACCCCTCATGAAGCCAATATTCATATGCATTATCTATTCCATCATGTCCGGACATATCTTTCCGTTACGACCGTTGCCTTTGATATGTCATTCAAGGAGCATTGCGCTGCCTTGTGCAACGGCAAAACACTGGTATTTGCCTCTGACGATGCCATGAACAATCCCAAGCTTCTTGCGGAACTGATGGACAAATATGATGTCGATTGCATGAATGCCACACCGTCAAGATTGCAGCAGTATCTGTTCGTGGAAGCGTTCAGAAAAGCACTTTCAAACTGCAAGTGTGTCATGTCGGGCGGAGAGGGTTATCCGCTCGCACTGCGGAATCATATCAGGGAAGTTGCGCCGGAGACACGCATTATCAATACCTATGGTCCGACTGAAATTACCGTATCCTCCAATGGTGCGGATCTGACCGATGCGGATTATGTCACCGTTGGCAGACCCTTACTGAACTATGTTGAGTATATTGTGGATCAGAACGGCAGTCTGGCGCCATTTGGCGTCACAGGCGAGTTGTATATCGGCGGGATCGGCGTAGCGAAGGGTTATAAAAATCTGCCGGACAAAACCGCTGCGGCATTTGTCGATTATCATGGTCAGCGTATGTACCGTTCAGGGGACTATGCCAAGTGGGACAAGGACGGCAACGTGTTGATTCTGGGCAGAATGGATCATCAGGTTAAGCTGCGGGGACTGCGGATCGAGCTGGGCGAAATTGAAAGTGTGATGGAAAGCTATGACGGAATCAAAGAGGTAGCTGTTGCCGTCAAAACCATAGCCGGTACGGAGCATATTGCGGCGTACTTTACGGCCGATTCCGAGATCGACTTGAATGCGCTCAAGGAATATGCGGCTTCAAAGCTGACACATTATATGGTGCCAACCGCCTATTGCCAATTGGAAGCCATGCCATATACGCTTAACGGGAAAAAGGATCTGAAAAACCTGCCGGAACCGCAGCTGCTTGGTCATTCTACTACTGGCAGCACCTCACGTGAACTGACGAAGTTCGAGAGAGAACTTTGCCTGCTTGCCGAAAAAGCGATCCGTTCCCCCATAACGGACGTTACTTCAAGTCTGGTAAGTCTCGGACTTACCTCGCTGACAGCCATTGCATTCACCACCTTTGTGGAAGAAAAATACGGCTGTGATATACCGGTAGGAAAAATCATGCACGGCATGAGTATCGTTGAAGCAGAGGATTATCTCTACGATTACCTGATGCAGGGCGGTGCGAAGAAGGAAGAAGATGCTGTCTCTGCCGATTTACAGGAAGCGTATCCGCTGTCCAACAATCAGCTCGGTGTATATTATGAGGTAATGAAGAAGCCGGAGGAACTCATGTACAATATGCCGCTGTGCTATTGCTTTGACAGCATCCATGCGGACAAGCTGAAAGCTGCGCTGCTGACAGCGATTGCCTGTCATTCCTATATGAATACGCATATCGAAATCAGAAACGGTAATCTGGTTCAGGTAAGAAACGATAATGCGTCACCTGAGATTCCCATTACTGAGATGACAGCCGAACAGCTTGAAAAACGTAAGAATGAATTTGTACGTCCGTTTGACCTCCATGCAGATACCCTCTATCGCTTTGAAATCATTCAGTCAGAAGGTAAGACGTATCTGCTTTCCGACATTCATCATATCATCTTTGACGGTCTCTCACGGGGCGTATTCATGGATGCGGTTTCCAAGGCTTATGCGGGCGAAGAACCGGAAAAGGAAAAACTGACCTATTTTGAATACGCATTCAGTGAGAACAATGACAAATCTTCCGAAAGCTATCGAATCTCTGAAAAATACTTCTCCGATATGCTGAGCAAGTTTGAAACCGTCAGCGAAATTCCCGCCGATCAGAAAGGACGCTCGGAAGACGGACGAATCGGCGTTGTCGAAGTACCGATGGAACGTGAAGCAATGGAGCAGTTCTGCAAGCAGAACGCTGTAACACCTTCATCACTGTTCCTCGCTGCAACTTTCTATACGGTATCTCGTTTTACCAATAGCAGAAATGTTTATATCTCTACCATTTCCGGCGGCAGAAATAACAGCAAGGTCCGCAAAACTGTGGGAATGTTTGTTCATACCCTTCCGCTTCACATGAGTTTTGAAGAAAAGATGACAGCAGGAGAATTAATTGAACAATCCAATCAGACAATGCTTCTCAGCATTGAGCATGAAAACTATCCGTTCATGCAGCTTGCTGATAAGTTCGGCTATTCCACCGAGATCATGTATGAATGTCAACTTGGCGTAGGCGGAGCAAAGCATACCGTCG
>CACYCN010000368.1 GCA_902772895.1 uncultured Ruminococcus sp. | reverse complement strand
CGGAAAATCAGAAATTTTTTCTCCCCGGAATCCCAGACAGCGGGACTTCTATGAAAAAGTCCCGCTGTTTACTGATAATTTTGTATTTATGGCGCTGTCTGCATCAGAAGGGAAAAGTCACGTTGGGAAAGCGGCATCTGTAAGAACTGACGGATACGCTGAAGGAAAGGATAGTCTTCCGGAGCAGCGGCTAACTGTTGGAAATAGTTTGCCGCCTGCTGGGTGTTGCCCAGAAGAAAATAACTTAAACCTATGTTATAGCAGGCGGATAAAATATCGTATGTATCGGGTATGCTCTGCGCCATGGCGTATTTCAGATAGATCCGCGCATTCAGATTGAACTGTTGGGTCAGACCCCGGTCAATCGTTGATAGCTGCTGCGGCGACCGACGGTAAAATTCCAGTTCCAGCCGCTGGTATTCCAGACCGCTTGCCATCCTTTCATACGTGGTGCCGCCCGGAAATGCCGGCGAACTGAGATTCTGATACATGGCGGCAAAGATTTCCTGACAGTCGGAATTATCATGGAGTTTTTGTTTCAGTCCGACGGTATCGGCAAGGTAAACAAAATTATAATACGCATGATTGGTCTTTTCAATCCGGGGTTTGAGATCAGTCATGAGCCTGATCGCAAGATCGGTCTTTTCATAGACGATGGCGGCAAATACCATGTTCAGCTGAACCGATAACCGGAACTTGCCGTGACAACGGCGGGATATCTTCTGCTGACGACGGACCCATTGCTCGAAACCGGCTACGGTCAGCTTTCTGACCGTATGGATGTAGAGACGGGAGGCAAGCAGCCAGGATAGTATGGCTGCACCTACTGCAACGATTAACAGTACAAACATCAGGAACGGTTCGGGAAACCATCCTGTGATCTGCATGGTAAGACATACGATTGCCAGCATGATGGAACTGAGATACATTACTGTTGTGGGCAAAAACGCAAAAACCATTTTTGTTCTCCTTTCTGCGGAAAAACGCTTCCCCGGAAATGGCAATGGTAAAGTTGAATTGTATAGCAGGAAATTCTCGGATTCTCCGATTGTATAGAGCAGATGAGTCCCCCTAAATCAGTTTTTGGGGAAGGGTTCCCCAAAAAACTCATGGTTGGAAATGAAGAGCGGTAAGTGCGTCTTGTGAGACGGCGGAACGGAGATCTGAGAGGGAGTCGAAACGACGTTCGGGACGGATGAAAGCAAGCAGGCTGACGGTGAGCTGCTGATCGTAGAGATCGGGACCGTGATATTCGGGCAGCCATGTTTCGAGTAAGACGGTGTCAGAACCAACGGTGGGTTTTACGCCGATATCCGTGACGCCCCGATAGACGTTTGCGCCGACGGTGACTTCCGAAACATAGGCGCCGAACCGGGGACGTACCAGACCGTCTGGAAAAGACTGGTTCAGCGTCGGAAACCCAAGGGTACGTCCTAATTGCCTGCCCCGGATGACAGGAAGCGTCAGAGAATAGCGGCGGCCTAACATGGCATTGGCAGAGGTGATGTCGCCGTCCGCAATACATTGACGGATCCGGGTAGAACTGATGCGCAGCCCGTCATAACAGAGACGGGGCTGGGTCGTTTCACTGATGCCGCTGCGCTGACAGAGCTGTGACAGAATGATTCCGTTGCCTGCGGCGCCGCTGCCGAAATGATAATTAAACCCGCAGCCGGCGTGCGCAGCATGAAAACAGCCGATCAGAATTTTTTCTACAAATTCCTCGGCTGTCAGATGCCGGATGGCACGGAAGTCGATCAGATATACCCGCTCTACTCCCAGCAATTCAAACTGATGCAGTTTTTCGGAAAGCGGAAGGATACCTCCCGGCGCTTCTCCGAACAGAATCAGCCGGGGGCTTTGCTGCAGGGTGAATACCGTCGGTAATAAACCGTTCTCACGGCCATATGTCACCGCTTCGGTGATGACGGCCTGATGTCCTGCGTGAACGCCGTCGAAATAGCCCAGCGCAACCGAAGTCTGTTCTTCGGAATGTACCGGTTCCTGGATGATTTCCATAATCTTTCCCCGTTTTCAAAATCGTTTTTTTACGACAAGTTCTTCTTTGTCGAGCCTGACCGTTCCCAGTCCTAAAAATTCATTGTCCGAACCATATACCCGATAAAACTGACCGTCCTGCGGAGAGGTCAGGGATTTCAGTCTTGCCAGTGATAAACCGGCGCCGTTTTGGAAACGCAGGGTCTGTTTCTGACTGATTCTTACGGCGGGATAGTCCGGAAAAAGACTATCTGCCGGTCGGATATAGGGTGTGAATACTTCCGGGCCTTCGGGCGCCAGACGCCGTACTTCTGCCAGACTGATGGCGTCCTGAAGTGTGAATCCGCAGGCCCTTGTCCGGGTCAGCGCGGTCATGATACAGCCACAATCCAGGATTTTCCCGATGTCATCGCAGATGACACGGATATATGTCCCTTTTGAACAGGCGATCCGGAGTCTGCCGCATTGAGCGGCTTCGTCAAAGGATAATACTTCCAGCTCACTGACATGGACAGGACGTGCTTCACGTTCCACTTCAATCCCTTTACGGGCTAATTCGTACAGCCGTACACCGTCTTTATAGACGGCTGAATACATGGGCGGTTTCTGCAGGATATCACCCCGGAACGGGATCAGTGTCTGTTCCAGTTCACTGCGGGTGACGTGCGCTTCACAGCGTGACAGGATTGTTCCGGTACTGTCGAGTGTATCGGTCGTCAAACCGAACCGAAAACCGGCTTCATATTCCTTGTCGGTATCGGGCAGCAGATCCTGCGCTTTTGTGGCGCTGCCGAGCAGGATCGGCAGTACGCCTGTTGCCATGGGGTCAAGGGTACCGGTATGCCCGGTCTTGCGCTGGCGCAGACAGCCCCTGACGACCGCAATGACATCAAAGGAAGTATAATCCTTTGGTTTATCCAAAATGATAATTCCGTTCATATGCTCTCTCCGAGGAATTTTTCCGATACGGCAACCAACTGCCGTGTGACTTCTTCCGCCGTTCCGCTGACGGAACATCCTGCCGCTGCCTTATGACCGCCGCCGCCGAATACGGCGCAGACGGCGGAAGCGTCTACATCGTCAGTAGTGCGCATGGAAATGCGGAAGGTACCGTCTTCCTTTTCTTTGATAGTGATGCCGATCCTGACGCCTTCGATCTGACGGGGAATGGATGCGATTCCTTCGGTTTCACTTTCGTCAGCACCGGATTGTCTGAGCATCTGTTGGGTGACGCTTACGGTAGCGATCTGTCCGTCCGCATAGAACCGGACGGAATCCAGTGCCATCCGTTCGATTTCCAGCCGGGCGCGGGATTTGGTATCGAACATGATCCGATTGATCATGGCACTTTCGGCGCCTTTATCAATCATTTCGGCGGCAATGCGGAATGTCTCGGAAGAGGCGTTCGAAAACTTGAAACAACCGGTATCCGTTGAGAGTCCGGTAAAGATGGCATTCGCCAGATACCGGTCAATCGGGACTTCCATCGCTTCAATGACCCGCAGAACGATCTGTGTGCAGGCGCCAGCGGATGGGTCAATGATGCCGTATCGGGCAAAGCCTGAGTTGGAACCGTGATGATCGATGCACAGATCGACCCGGTCGGTATATTCCTGCAGGGCATCGCCGAATAACTGTTCCGCCGCCAGATCGGCGCTGACAATATAAGCCGGTGTGAAATGCTGATCCGGGACTTCCTTTGTCAGATAGCCGTATTTTTCCGGAACCGGATCGGAACAGCGTACCTGTGCCGATTTCCCGAGTTTTCTCAGGGCATAGCAGAGGGCATAGGCACAGCCGATGGCGTCACCGTCCGGTGACTTGTGCATGAGTATGATGATATGATCATGAGTGAGCAGCATAGCGGCTGCTTCTGTAATACTAACTGTTTTCATTCTGTCAGATCCTTATTTTCTTCGGTGGTTGATTCTGTCTGAGCATATTGAATATCCCGCAGTTTCCGGGAAATATGGGCGCTGTATTCGATCGAATCGGTTGCCTCAAACGACAGTACGGGGGCATAGCGCAGTTTCAGACGGGTACCGAGTTCCCGTCGGATAAATCCCTGTGCATTTTTGAGCGCCTTGACCGCTTCTTTGGCGGTATCGAGTCCGTTCATCGAACTGATATAGACTTTACTGTAAGAGAGATCATGCGCAGTCTCACAGCGTACCACGCTGATAATGCCGTTATGCAGTCTGGGATCCTTCATTTCTCTGAGGATCGCTGCGATTTCTCTCTGAATATCTTCGGACATTCTGTCCGCTCTGAAATTTGCCATGGCAATTTCCTCCTGTTATCTGTTATGACTGCCGGTATCACGGCAGATCCGTTCCGGGAGTCTGATTTTGTCAAAAAACCGTTTGTGAAGCTGCTGCCGGGCGCAGGATCATTCCCTGACCAGTCTGACGGACTGATAGTAATCCACAACACTTAATTCAGACAGTCCCAGCAGACGTTTTTCGATATATTCATCCACATATGCCATACGTCCGTTGACACTGAGCGCCGCGCCGCTTTCGGTATCTTCCCATTTACCGCCGATATTGGCAAGAATGAGGATCCCGAGATAGGCGCTCATACTTTTGGCAATACTGCCGTTTTCTTCGGCAAACAGATCATCCTGTACGATCCCTCTGCAGCAGGCATCCAGAATTTCTTCCAGACGGCTGACGGAACTTTCCGAAGTATCCAGTGAAACGCCGAGTTTTTTCTGAGCCATCTGGATAAAGTCCAGCGCTTTTCCCAGCATCATCAGCTCCAGTGTTACCAGATCGGTATTGCCGTTTTTGATCAGTTCAAACTGTCTGTCATAAAATCGTTCCAGGGCAGGAATATCCGCCGAATAGCTGATCGTCCTGCCGTCCTGATGATCTAATCGTTTCATCATTACCACCACCCTAATATGATTCCACTATCTATCATACCACATTCCATCGGGTTTTCCTATACTTTTTTTCAAATTTCCGATGAATGCCCCTTACAGCTTCCTTGATTCATCCGGAACTTCAGGAGGAACCTGTTACTCGACCCTGTAAGCGGCAAGCTGTCACTCCGGATTCATAAGCTCCGGAATTATTGACGGAAGATATTGAGAAACTGTCAAAAATATGTTAATATATAACAAGAACAGGCAGATCAGACAAACCTATGATGATAAAACCCATATCATGACGATTGAGGGAGGTTATGGTACGATGTCAAGCAAGAAACGGATCAGCAGACTGACAGCGTTATTTCTGAGCGCCGTATGCATACTGCCGGGGATGGGAGGGTTGCTGCCGGTATCAGCCGCCGGATCAGAGGAAGCGTTTTCCGGCAGGGAAGCTGTCGTCAGTACAGACAACGGGATAAAAGAGGATTCCCTGTCACAGGAGCATCGGAGCGGCGTGCAGGAACAGGAGGAAACCGTCAAAGCACAGATTCCTGTTATGACACAGTCGCCGGAGCCCGAGAGTCAGTCTCTGAAGAACGTAGGAGTTTACGGAACGTTCAATCAATGTAAATCGGATTATCCGATGACGGACGATGACGGCGACGGTATCTATGAGACGACCATTGACGCGTCACCGGGTTCCTATTGGTTTATTATTCGGCTGGACAGTGCCTGGAATGATTACTGGGGTGCGTATTCGAAAGATCGGGACAGCACCTTTTATTCCAATCAGTATCTCAATGCAACGCTGGAGGAAGGGCAGCAGCTGCGGATCATTTTTGATACCACCAGAGTGGATGAAGAAGCCCTTGCCAATCAGGATTCCGATGTTCATGGCGATTCCTTTGACTTTGAACAATACGGCTATCAGTACTGGACGGTGACCTGTTATCCGGTAAGAGAATTCCGGAATGCTTCTCAGATCAGTACCGCCATTGCGGCGCTGGGAGATGAAGTGACCGTTCAGTGTGACTCTTACAACGGTTCCGGCAATGTGGAATATGCGGTACTCTGTCAGGAACCGGGTCAGACTGTCTGGAAGACACTTTCTTCCTATTCCCAAGAGAAATCCCGCAGCTTTACACCGGATCAGGCCGGTGATTATACGGTAAGGGTAATTGCCCGGGATGAAACGGGAAATAAACTCAGAAAGGATTTTACGGTCCGTGCAGAGGATATGTCATCCTTTACGTCTGCCGACAGCTTTGAATTTTCTGAGTTTCAATTCTGGAATTTACAAACACGGGAATATGAATCCGGTCTGAAAATCAGCCGCTTTACCGGAACGGAAACGGAAGTCAGGATTCCGAAGATCGTCAACGGAAAATTGGTCAGAAGTATCGGACGCAATGCGTTCGGCTACAATAATACCCTGAAGCGTGTGACGTTACCGGAGAGTATGGCAGATGTCGAATATGCTGCCTTTTACGGCTGTGAGCAGCTGACGGAAATCCGTGTGGATTCCGGCAACAGGTATTTATCCGCCCTCAACGGCATTCTCTATGACCGGTATCAGAAAACCCTGATCTGTTGTCCCTGCGGCTTATCGGGTGACGTGAAGATACCGGACGGTGTGGACAGAATATTATACATGGCGTTTTACGGCTGTAAGAAGATCCGTTCCGTTGTCATTCCTGACGGAGTCACGTATATCAGTGACGCTGTCTTTGGGGAGTGTACGAATATGACGGAAATCACGATTCCGGACAGTGTTACGAAAATCGGAAACAACGCTTTTGGGGGATGTTCATCGCTTTCCGCATTCCGGATCCCTGCCGGAGTGACTTCCATCGGAGAAGGGGCATTTGATGGCTGCAGCGGTCTGACCGAAATAGTCATACCGGCTTCCGTTACCCAAATCGGTACGAATCCTTTTGCCAACTGTCAGAATCTGCGAAACATTTCGGTGGATTCCGGGAATACCGTCTATTGTGCTGTAGACGGTGTCCTGTTCAATCTGCAGCAAACCGAATTGCTTGCCTTTTCGGCAGGCAGAAGCGGTTCCTATACGGTTCCCGGCACGGTACAGGTGATTGCTGACGATGCCTTCAGCGGCAGCAGAGAATTGACGGAAGTGATCCTTCCCGAGGGATTGCAGAAAATCGGTCGAAGTGCGTTTGAGAATTGTTCGTCTGTCCGGAATATTACGATTCCTGACAGTGTTACGGCAATCGGTAACTGGGCCTTTTATGATTGTGACAAAATAAGATATGTCAGGATTCCTTCCGGTGTCACCACGATTGGAGACCGTGCTTTCCGTTCTCATGCGACCGTCTTTGGCGCATCCGGAAGCGCTGCCGAACAATGGGCAAAGAATCACGGTAATCCGTTCTATTCTACCGACGGTCTTGCTATGGACTGCGGAACCTATACCGTGAAGAAGAGTGATGAGGATCAGACGGTATCTTTTCCGTTTATGGCGCCTTCCGACGGCGCTTATCTATTCCGTTTTGTATCATCGGGATCCTTTGGTGTTTCCTGTAAGGCAGCAAATGACTATAGTTATTATTATCGCGGCTGTACCAAAGTCTATGAACTGACAAGGGATAGCTTCACGTTATTTGACATCAAGTATCAGACCGCTGACGTTACGATTGAAATCATTCCGGCAGAACAGGAAGCCGTGAGTGATTACGGAACCGTTTCCCTGTCAAAAGACGGAAATCATGAAATTGGTTTTCTGTTCCGTGCCAGACAGAAAGGGACCTATCTGTTTACCTTTACTTCGGAAGACGAATTCATTCTTTTTGGCAGCCGTCCCTGCAGCGGTAACAATCAAAAATCAGAAGTCGGAATATTCGGAGAACGGACCGTCAAGGCGGTGGAACTGGAAAAGGGAGCGTATTATTATTTCCGGATAGCGGGAGCGATTCCGGGTGTCAGCATTACCGTCAGTGACCGCTTATCCGGGACACTGAACGCACCGGAAGGAACCGACGGAAAAGTTCCGGCATATGAGTTTGCGGGTGATACGGTTAAAGTATGGTATCAGGGAAAACTGTCGTCCGCTCTCAGTGAAGAAGGAACCGATCTGTACCGGATCGCCGGATCCGTCAGAACGATCACGCTGTCTTCCGGTATTACAGGCATTGATGCGCATACTTTCTCAGCTTTCCGTCAGCTGGAAAAAGTAATCATTCCCCGGACGGTGACTATGATAGATGATCATGCCTTTACCGGTAATGCTTCGGAGACGATCCTGTCTGAAAATCTGACGATCTGTGGTTACAGCGGTAGTGATGCGGAAACCTATGCGCTGGAAAAGAACATTCCGTTTATTGTCATGCCGTTAGAGAATCAGTCGGTTCTGGCGTCAGAGTCTGTGACAGTGGGAAAAAGCGCTGTCGTGGAACTTTCGGCTGACGGCGGAAAGGCGCCTTATTCCTATGCGGTACTCTATCGGAAAGCCGGTAATGCCGGATGGACAACCTTACAGGGTTTCAAAACCAATGCCAGGGTTTCTTTCACACCGGATACCGTGGGACAGTATGAGATCCGGGTATCCGTGAAGGATGCGGCAGGAACCGTTATCCGCAGGAACCTGAATCTGACAGTCGATCCGGTTCTGAAAAATACTTCCCGGCTGGGCGCTGCGTCAGTCCGTGTCGGTGAAAAAGTCAAGGTACGCTGTTTTGCCGAAGGCGGGGCAGGGGATTATCAGTATGCGGTGTATTATAAAAAGTCGTCTGCTGCCAAGTGGACGAAACTGCGCGGCTATGGCGCCGGCAATATCCTGATGCTGACGCCCCAAACAGCGGTTCCCTATGATGTACGGGTCTATGTCAAAGATCGGAACGGTACCATTGCTTCCAAGACCCTCACTCTCAAAGTCTTATAAAAGGGGACTTTTGCGCCCCCCGATACCTCCGAAAACGAACCTGCCGATTGCAGCGGACTTTTGAATGGTTGAATACGGTTTGAAAAACTGATTCAGAAAAGAGAACCCCCGCAAGGATAAGACGTCCTTGCGGGGGAATATTATTTGGATCTGGCAAGCATTTTCTTAGCTTTTGCGAGGAGACTGAGATAAAGAAAATACTGGATAACAGAAAGTACCAAAGTTAAACCGATGAGACCCAAGCCGATAAACAGATTAGCATTGGCGAAGGGGAAGAAGGAATAAGCAACACTGGAAAGGAGGGATAAAATGATAATAGCAAAGATCACTTTGAGGGTTGTTTTGCCTTTTGCAGCGACTGCCTGATTGCCGAGTTTTTCCGCAAGAATGATGATACCCTGAATAATCTCAAGCGTCACACTGAAATTAAAGACATAATACAGAATATTCATGAGATTGCTCATGAATGATCCGGCAGGGAAGAACAGACCGGAGATATTAGCCGCCACACAGATAATGACGGAAAAAAGAGCGATTTTGAAAAACATACTATCCCTGGAAGCGTTAATGATACCGATCAGTCCGATAATGGCGGCAATCACAGTGATGACGACGCCGGTAATGATCAGACAGAACATGATGATGATCGGTACGGACTGAGTCGCAAAAGCGGCGCTCAGATCAGCGTCAGCAGTAGTATCGGTGAATTTCAGCCAATAGGCGAATCCGCCGGCGGCAAACATGAGGATCGAACCGATCAGTTCAATGATTTCGGATAGGAAGATTTTCTTTACGCCTTTAGCGGCATGAGGGAATTTCATAATAGTTTCTCCTTTAGTCCAATAGAATTTTTGATACGATATCCGGAGTGATCCGAGGGCAGCGACAGCCGATTGTTCAGCAATATGGCAGAGGTGTCATCGGCTCGTGCTGACAGCGTGATCGTTATGGGATACGGGATCATGTTTGTTCCTGACCGTCAGGAATACGATGGACCTGAGAGCAGGAAACGGTTTTTCATGGATTCACTTCCGGTGACAGAAAGATGCCCCTTCGTTTCTTTCCGATAAAAAACCGTTTCTATTATAACATAACAGGTTTTCAAAAATCATGTCAATGTACGGACAGATATGAATGTTCTTTTAATTTTTTGTAAACTTGCAGTAAATGAATTTCTTTTCGATCACAATAATAACAGAAACTTTGATTGCAAGGATCAGACTGTTTCTCTGAGTTCATCACATATCGTCGAGATAAAGCGTTTTGTTGTAGAATGTTCCTCTGTAGATCCTGCGGGTGCCATCGGCATGGAAAGCGGATTCGTCAGTCTTTTCATTCAGGTCCACCACTGCGATATCGCTTGTGGAAGAAGAAGTGATTCTGATAGCAGAATTGGTACGGTCAAAGCTGTTTTTCGTATAGAGCAGGGATTTCTTTCCCCAGTCATGCACCAGATACACATTGTTTTCGGCAGAGGAAGCGTCCGTGTTGCATTGGATGACGACCTTTCCGTAAAGATCCACGTCCGCTGCTTTACAGAATTCCGTAGGACAGAAAATACCGCCGCCGTTGCCGCCTGTCCGGTTGTCCGTGATGGTGACGTTCTCCAGTATGTTGTTACCGAAAGAGGCAGCGCCGAAATAAACGGCTCCCCCGTCACTGTCGGCAGTGTTCTCCCTGAATATCGAATCGACGATCTTTCCTATGGAGGATTCCTGGGAATACACGGCTCCGCCGCATCCTGCTGCGCTGTTCTGCTGACACATCACTTCATTCAGGCGCCATTCCTGTTCCGGGAAATAGATGGCTCCGCCGTTGCCCCGGGCTTTGTTCCCGATGAAGGTGCATCCGTCAAAGCTGGAAGGGGCGATGGCTGCTCCGCCGTTGCCGGACGCCTCATTATTCAGGAACCGGCAATCTTCTATCTTACATCCGTCATAAATTTCCGATACATAGATCGCTCCGCCGTTGTTTCCGTGATTATTGAGGAAATCGCAGTCTGAAAAGGTTGCCGAAGGATGACCTTCGAGAATGACGGCGGAATTTTGTTCTGTTTCGCTGATATTACAGTTTTTCATTGAATTTTTTTGATGACCGCTTGGTGATGGCGGTAATGTTCTTTTGTTGTCTTAATCTTATCAGATGCGATGATTTCCTTCAATATGCAATGCGGCGCCGGAATGTAGTCAAAGCGACAGAAACAGAAAATAATGTAGTTTAATTGATATTGTGAAGAAAAATTGTCTATTATTTCCTATGGTATTCCTTTTTAAGAAGTCTGAAGACAAAAAACAAGCGACAGCTTTTTAGCCATCGCTTGTGTGTTACATCATTTTGCCGGAGAGGTTTTCAGAAGGAAAGAATGTGTGAAAAATGTTACGATCAGGAATCCACGACTAAGGTTGCCGAAGCATAGGCCTTGAGCGGCTTTCCGTTTTCGTCACGTTCCAGAGAGTACCGGACATAAAACGGTACCCTGCCGACCGTCAACGGAATCACTCCTTCTAAATGATCCACTTCACCGTTTTCCAGTTTCTTGATCCATTCACGGTACATATCCGCATAGTCAGGCGGGAATATGCCGTTTTCAATTACCGGTTCGGGATAATTCTCTACTACCGGCGGGATATTCAGGTCACGCATACACCGGAAACACGGACGCATCCGTTTGGTCGCAAGATCTACCTCCCATGCATAGACATTGGCCTGTTCACTGGCAAACCGGAACCGACGTTCACTCTCATACAATTGATTGAACCGGTTTTTTTCGGCAGTGATATTCTGTACCATCGCATAGAACAGATACTGATTGTCTGTCCTGCCGATCAGACGGATATAACTGCGTACACAGATCTTGTCTTCGCCGCAGATTTTCGAACAAATTGTCCGCCATGTCTCACAGACTTCTTCGTCATCAGAGGCAATCGCCCGTTCCAGCGTGTCACAATAGATCTTCAGATTCTTTTCGTCAAGTCCGAGCAGCGGATCGGTATTCAGTATTTCCTGTTCGATCATATTCATTCCGATTTCCCGGATATATTTTTTATTCACCCGCAGAATCTCCGCCTTCCCGTTCTGATAGGTGAAAATGACTGCGCCGCCTACAAAATGATTGAAAATAAGGGTTTCCATGGAAGTCGGATCCCAGAATTTTCCGGCATCCATGGCAGTGATCAGATCCATGGCCGGTTTCATCGGCTCATGTTCGAGTTTCTGCATTTTTTTCAGGAATTCATCCTGTACCACAGGTTTCGAATACAGATAACCCTGAATGTATTTACAGCCGATACTCTTCATATAATCGGCCTGATCCATGGTCTCCACACCTTCGGCAATGATCGGAGTCCCCAGCCATTTTGCCATCTGAACGATAGCACTGATAATCGTGCCGCCGCGTCCGCCGATATTGCCGCTGAGAAACCGCATATCCAGTTTGATGACGTCAACCGCCAGATCTTTCAGAACATTCAATGAGGAATAGCCGCTGCCAAAGTCATCCATCTCTACGATATAGCCGTTTTCATGTAATTGCTTCAGCACACTTGACATGAGTTCCATGCCGCCGATGGCGGAAGTTTCCGTTACCTCTATATGCAGATATTTCACGGGAACATCATATTTCCGGCGCAGTTCCTCAATGGCTTCCACATATTTTTTTCGGTAGATATCATATCTCGACATATTTACCGATATCGGAACCGGATCAATATGGTTATCCAGACAATACCGCAGAAACCGACATACCGATTCAAATACCGCCAGATCCGCCCGGTAAATCAGATCGTTCTTTTCCAGTACCGGAATGAAATCCGACGGATACTGCATTCCGAATTCCGGATTCGTCCAGCGCATCAGTGCTTCCGCACCGATCATGCGTCCGGTGGCATGATTGATTTTCGGCTGATACGTCACAAAAATATGACCGTCCCTGACAGCCTCATCAAAACAAGCCAACAACTCCTGTTCTGTCATTCTCCTTGTCATTTGTTCCACTCTCCTGACCCCTTTGTTCCTACCGTATGCCAATCATACGGAAGATTCTTCAAAAGCATTTTTATGTTAGAATAGCCCCCAAAGCAATATCACTCTTTTCATATTGCCGCTACCCTGTACCCATGACATCACATGATTTTCACTTTTTGTACCACGTCATTATTATATCAAATTCCTTTGCTTTCGTCAACTATTTTTATCATAATAAACCAATTCCGGTGTCGTTCACTCCCTGAAAAGCAATAATCTGACAAACGATACGATCCTGAACGGTCTCTGGAATCAATCTTTCTATATTCCATGAATCATCTCTTTTGTGTTAGTCATAATCCTGCCTGATGACAGGAAAGTACAGGTTTCTCAATTGCAGGCGTATGAACTGTCGGGACGCTGTTCCAGACTTTGTCAAGGGGCTTCTCGCTCCTTGATACCCTCGGCGGAAAGCATTCTTTGACTGCGGCGGAGGATGGAAAAATATTTCTGCCCGACCTGCGCGAGTTCAGATGAAGTTCAGATGAAGTTCAGATG
>CACYCN010000367.1 GCA_902772895.1 uncultured Ruminococcus sp. | reverse complement strand
CCCGATACTGATAGTGTTCGTCCCGGACCAGACGGGAAATTTCTCTTGCCGCCTGTCTGACTTCGTCATATTCATCCTCGGCTTCATACAATACAACACCCTGATCCTCCGGCAGATACGGATCACCGTCAAAACGAAACAAAGATTCCTCTATTGCCGCAATGGACGGACTGCGGAATCTTCTCTGTTGTTCAAGCCATACGGTTTCCATGACCGTAACGCCGCACCGCTCCGCCATTGCCAGAAGCTGCAGTCTTGTCGTATCCGGTTCCTTGAAAATCGAATGTTCAATTGCCTGCATCGGACTCCTGTCACAGCCGAGTGTCACACCCACATAATCAGCCTGTCGGATGATACATTCCAGTACTTTCATTTCCTGACCGGAAAAACCGTTGAAGGAATCCACATAGACTGTCTTTCCCCTGAAATACGGATTTTCACATAACAGTTCATACAGTCTGGTCATATCATCATCCGGATCCGCATACGCCTCATGGAGTAAAGCGTTATAAGCGGCATAGACCGCCGCACTTTCCTCCAGTTTTTGTCTGAGACGGCGTTCTTTGATATTTTTGGCCGTCTCAGAAAGCAATTCCGGACTGATGGCACACATTTTATATTCATTGACAGCCGAAAGCATCAATTCCGTAAAGTCACTTTTCTGACATCTTGTATGATACAGAACCAACCGGTCAGACACTTCTTCCGCTGCCAGATTCATCAGAACGGCTTTGGCGCCGTCATCAATTCTCTGATATCCTGCCCCGCCATACTGTTCCGTCACCGTCTGATACAACTTTCTGAAACTCAGCACCAGGATATTCTTTGCCGTTTTCGCGCCCAGCGTATCAAGAATTCTCTGTTCATTCTGAAACGAGATCTGTTCCGGCACCAACAGGATCAGTTCCTTCCTGTCAGCTTCCGCCGCTATTCTCTCATGGACCCATTCCGTCTTACCGCTGCCGCTTCTTCCCGCTACAATCTGCAGCATCTCTTTCCCTCCTTTTATTGAGGACTCCGTCCCCAGACCCCTGCGAGGGCTCTGCCCTCGACCCCGGCAGGGACTAAGTCCCTGCACCTGTGTGTTCTCGCTCACGTTTTCCTGACTCGCTGCAAAAATACCGCGCCGGGATGGGGTCTGGGAATCGGAATCTCTTTCTTACGGCGATCACTGGGGGTATGTGTCGCCTTATGATTATCATATCATATGCTATGTTCAAAAAAACGGACAGATAATAAAATACACCAAATACCTCAGGCGCATTTGGTGTATCCGTCAATTATTCGTCTGTAAAATCCTCGTTCAGTTTATTCAGGCTGGCCGCTTTCAGATAGGCATTGATAAACCCATCCAGATCGCCGTCCATTACCGCATTGATATTACCCGTTTCAAAGCCTGTCCGATGATCTTTTACCATGGTATAGGGCATGAAAACATACGAACGGATCTGCGCACCCCATGCAATTTCTTTCTGAACACCCTTGATATCTTCAATCTTCTCGAGATGCTCTCTTTCCTTGATCTCCAGAAGTTTGGATTTCAGCATCGTCATCGCAATATCACGGTTCTGATACTGGCTTCTTTCCACCTGAGACGCCACCACAATACCTGTGGGAATATGCGTCAGACGCACAGCGGAGGAAGTTTTATTAACCTTCTGACCGCCGGCACCGCTGGCACGATATACTGCCATTTCAATATCTTCCGGACGAATTTCGATTTCGATGGTATTATCAATTTCCGGCATGACTTCCAGTGAAGCAAAAGAAGTATGTCTTCTGCCGGAAGAATCAAACGGGGATACTCTTACCAGACGATGGACACCCGATTCACTCTTGAGATATCCATAGGCATTCTCGCCTTCAATCAGCAATACCGCACTTTTGAGTCCGGCTTCTTCACCGTCAAGATAGTCGACTTCCTTGACTTTGAAGTTATGACTTTCCGCCCATTTATGATACATTCTGTAGAGCATTTCCGCCCAATCCTTGGCTTCGGTACCGCCGGCACCGGCATGGAATGTCAGAATGGCATTCTTGGCATCATATTCTCCGGTCAGCAGTGTCTGCAGACGCTGTTTATCATATTCATTCTGCACTCTCTGCACTTCATTCTGTGCTTCTTCCAGCAAACCGAGATCTTCTTCTTCATTGGCAAGCTCGATCAAAGCAAGCGTATCTTCATATGCCGTCACCAGATCCTGATAGGCACCAACCTTATTGCGCAGTGCGCCGGTCTTCTGCAGCACTTTCTGTGAATTTTCCACGTCATCCCAGAAACCGGGCTGAGCGGCACGCTGTTCCAGCTGCTCGATTTCCATTTTCATCTTATCAAGTCCCAGCGCATTCGACAGATCCCGGATATCAGGTTCCATTCCCTGCAGCTGCAGTCTCAATTCTTCAAACTGTACCATGTTATCTCACCGTTTCTCCGCACGCATATTTGACGCTCACAAAAAAACTTTCCCTGTCATGTGTGTGCGGACACATGACATTTTTCCTATAACCCTTTTATTATAAAATAAAAACAGGCGCTTGTAAAGTGAATTTTTAAAATTTATCGATACAATAGCAAAGCGACCCGACGGCTGTATCCGTCAGGTCGCTCTGCTTAAATGGAGATACAAAAATGATCATTGAAATATCATAAAAATTATCTTACCATCGGACTCATTCCTAAATTCAATTTAACATTACACATCCTAAAGGCTCGGATCCGAACCCTGAACACGTTGTCAATTACATGGGACTCAGTCCTTACTATTAAATTTTATATAAAAACTGCCTACAGTTAAATCCTATCGTTGACCGGAAACATACCGAAAGAAGAAGGAAGGAAGTCATATCAAATCAATCGGAGGATCCCGGAACACTGACGGAGGAATTTACAAAGTTCAGCTTTCAGACACATATTTTCTGTATGATATCAGAACCAGCCCCGTGTGTCAAGCGGTTACGACAGAAGCGAAAGCTCTGTCTCTTATTCAATTGTGAGGAGAAAGTCATCATCGTGCCGCAGAGTAAAACAAAGAATGTAACGCAGCAGCCCGACAATCATTGTCT
>CACYCN010000366.1 GCA_902772895.1 uncultured Ruminococcus sp. | reverse complement strand
CGGATATCCCTGACCGTCCCATTTTTCATGGTGATAATGACAAATGTCATAGCAATACCGGAAGTATTCATTTTTCTCGACCGACTCAAGCTGATCCAGAATTTCACAACCCTTGAGGGTATGTTGTTTCATAATAAGAAATTCATCGAAAGATAAGCGGTTGGGACTGAGCAGAATCGAATCGGGAATAGCGATTTTACCGATATCATGAATGGAAGAAGCGGAAGTAATCAGTTCAATTTTATCCTCCGTCAAACCGTATTTCGGATATTTATCAGCGAGAACACGCAGCAATACCTCTGTAAAACGACGGATTCTGTGAATATGCCGTCCGGATTCCACATCACGGTATTCGATCACCATACTCAGAGTATCGAGCATATCATTATTGATGGTATTGATTTTTTTCTGTTGCTGTCTGAGTTCCTGATTCTGTTCAAGTATTTTTTTCGTCTGGTCACTGATGAGCGTTTCCAGTTCATACTTATTTGAAAACAGATTGACAAGATTCGCCACTCTCTTTTTAATGATATAAGGATTGACCGGTGAATCAACGACCTCGCTGAACGGCAGATGAAAATTCGGTTGGATCACACGAGAAGCGTCACCGTTCAGAATTACGATCACCGGCACTTTTTCAAAAACATTCATGACACTCAGGGTTTTGACAGTTTCATCCGAAATTCTGGCAGCAATCGATTCATTGATCAATAAGATGGCAATGCTGTCTTTTTCTTCCATCAGCAGACGAAAAACAGTTTCACTGCTGTCCGTCTGCAGCAATTCATACTGAGAGGCAAAAATATCATAGAGTAAAGACCGGTTTACCTCCGAGCTTTCGGCGATTAACATCTTTCTCATCAAACCACTCCTATCATAATTATCAGTATCATAAGAAAGTAATGTTCCATCCATTTTATACCGAGCAACAAACTGAAAAAAATTCCATACACAGTTAATTATACACAAAAACAGTTGATTTGTACAGATATTTTATAAAAATATCAAATCCATTCTCTCAAGATTCAGCATATTCTCTAAAACTAAAATTCGGATTGTGATGAATTCGTTTGACGCTGATTCCACACAATCCGACAGCTTGCCGTCGCAAACTTTGCGTGGTGTAATGATTATAAGATTTCGTGCGCTGTAAGCATGGGTGCGCAGGCTCTGCGCTGCTTTTGGGCCGCCGAAGTAAAATCGGGACGTGTTTAAACCAGCACGAGCGCCCCGTCAAGGGGCGTGAGGCGGTGTAATAATCATAAGATTTCGTGCGCTGTAAGCATGGGTGCGCAGGCTCTGCGCTCGTTAATCCGAATCGTCATAATATGCCAGAATCAGATCAACAACCTGACCATAACTTCTGACACCGCTTTCCTGAGCATTGGAACGAAGATAACTGTCATTGACTGCCGATGCCACTTTTGCAACGGGGGTTTCAAACTGTGACCAATATTCCGTGTGAGCGTTACGGTCACGGCGTACCTTTTCACTGAAATGTGCGGCATATTTCCCGAATAATTCCCGGTCCGCCTGATAGAGCGCATTTCCTGCGTAAAGCATTCCCATCATATAACCGGAATATTGCAGCTGCGGGTCATCCGATTGGATACAAGCCAGAAATGCAACAAAATTGGCATCTTCTTCATGCATCAATCCCCGCAGATGCGCTAATTCATGACACATTGTAAACGGAATGCCATAATCCGGAGCATCTACATTAACATTTGCTTCAAAGGTAAACGGAAAGAAAACGCCGGTAATTTTGAACGCTGACATTCCTCTGGACAACATGACATTTTTAGGTTCGGCATATCCGTCATCAATAAACGCATAGGTTTGATGTAAAGCATTGACCGCTTCGGCGGCACTCCGGTTAACGGTCTGAAAATCGAGTTTCATCACTCCGTTTTCATCTTCCGCCAATGATTCTCTCAAGGCAGCGGCGTGATCCGCCATCATCACACATACCTGATATAATTCTTCAGGATCGTTTTTTCGTATCGTCATCCCGCTGGAAGCGGCAAAATCCGAAGCATAATAATTCAGTCCGCAATTGGTGGTGTAGAGAAAAAAGATAACGGAAACAATACTCAGCAGTCTTATCAGAAACCTGCCGCAGGTTCTTGCCCTTTTCCCTTTGGAACGGATCACCTGAATCAACCAGATAATCAGGTAACAAAGTACCCCAGGCACTAATAACAGAACCAATAGTTCACCTACGGAAAACGGAAGAGTGGATGATAACAGGTTGCCGATCTTTGAAATCACACGATAAATACCGGCTTCATACCAATCCGCAAGTCCATTGATGTTCCGGCATAATGTCACCATCAGTAATGACAGCGGAAATAACAGCATCAGCCAGAAATACGGAGAAGAAAGAATTTTCCGGATAAT
>CACYCN010000365.1 GCA_902772895.1 uncultured Ruminococcus sp. | reverse complement strand
GGAGATAACGGCAATGATGCCTTTACAGAGAACCTGTGGTGCTGAGAGTCAGGTAAGAAACAAGTTGTCAAATGGACCGCTGAGGGTGCAGTCAAACGAGATATTCGGAGTATACTGCAACGTATGGACCGGCGTTACGGGTCAGGGATATGTTAGTATCCTGAAAAGTGCATGGGAAATCCATGAATTAAGGTGGCACCACGGATTAGAAGCTGATTCGTCCTTAACAGATTCTGAGAAGGTCTGTTAAGGGCGTTTTTTCGTTTGAAACGATGAATCCGATGCTGCATTTTTCAGGAAGGGAATCCGGGAAGAAACTTTTCTTTGTAAAAGGATCTTCCCAGGCAAGTCAGGCGAACCAAAGGAGGATCATGATGAAATTTTTACCGGAGTTAGAGGAAGTGAAGAAAATCGCAGAAGAGGGACGATATCAGGTATTGCCCGTCAGCTGTGAGATACTGGGAGATTTTACAACGCCGATCGAAGTGATGCGGATTCTGAAAAACGTATCCACACATTGCTATCTGCTGGAATCGGCACATGCCGATGAAAAATGGGGACGCTATACCTTCCTCGGATTTGAGCCGCAAATGGAAATTACCTGTGTGGACGGAATGATGAAAGCCGGCTCGCTCACCGTAAAAACCGAGCATCCTTCCAAGTATCTGCGCCAGATTTTAGCCGATTATACCAGTCCCCGTTTTCATTATCTGCCGCCGTTCACCGGAGGACTTGTGGGATATTTTTCCTACGATTTCCTCGGATACAGTGAGCCGAAGGTACGCAATCAGGCGGAGGATACCGAAAATTTCAAGGACGTTGATCTGATGCTCTTTGATCAGGTGATCGCATTCGATCATGTCAAACAGAAAATCGTTCTGATCGTCAATATGAAGCTCAGCGATCCGGAGACGGGATATCATCAGGCGGTCAGAAGACTGCAGCAATTGGTCGAGCTGCTGCGGCATGGTGAGAAAAAACAGGAGCCTGCCGGAAAACTGCTGGGAGAAGTCAAACCCCTGTTTGATAAAGAAACCTATTGCGCCATGGTAGAAAAGGCGAAGCATCATATCCGGGAAGGGGATATCTTCCAGATCGTATTATCCAACCGGTTGAGCGCTCCTTTTGAGGGCAGTCTGTTTGATACCTATCGTGTATTGCGCACCCTGAATCCGTCACCTTATATGTTTTATTTTTCGGGAACGGATGTGGAAGTGGCAGGCGCTTCACCGGAAACCCTGGTCAAGTTGGAGGACGGCATCCTTCATACGTTTCCTCTGGCGGGAACCCGGCCGAGAGGAAAAAATGAGAAAGAAGATCAGGCATTGGAGCAGGAACTCCTGGCGGATGAAAAGGAACTTGCCGAACATAATATGCTGGTTGATCTGGGACGCAATGATCTGGGAAAAGTCAGTAAGTTCGGGACCGTGGAAGTGGAGAAGCTGCATTCCATTGAACGGTACTCTCATGTGATGCATATCGGATCAACCGTCAGAGGAGAGATCCGGGAGGATAAAGACGGTCTGGATGCGATTGAAGCGGTACTGCCGGCAGGAACCTTGTCAGGTGCGCCGAAGATCCGTGCCTGTCAGCTGATCGCCGAAGCCGAAAATAATAAACGGGGTATCTACGGCGGAGCCATCGGTTATCTCGATTTCACCGGCAATATGGATACCTGTATTGCCATCCGGATTGCCTATCATAAGAACGGCAAGGTATTTGTCCGCAGCGGTGCCGGAATTGTTGCCGATTCCGTTCCGGAAAAGGAATTCGAAGAATGTATGAATAAAGCCCGGTCATGTCTCAGGGCATTGGAACTGGCTCAGGAGGCGGAATTATGATTTTATTGATTGATAATTACGACAGTTTTTCCTATAATCTGTACCAGATGGTCGGTGCGATCGATCCGGATATCAGGGTGATCCGCAACGATGCCATGACCGTTGAAGAAATTCGTGAGCTGCAGCCGGATCGTATCATTCTTTCCCCCGGACCCGGTCGTCCGGAAGATGCGGGGATGATTATCGAAGCGGCACGGGAACTCGGAAAAACCATTCCGACGCTGGGTGTGTGTCTGGGACATCAGGCAATCTGCGCGGCATTCGGCGGCAGAATCACCTACGCAAGACAGCTGATGCACGGGAAACAATCCAGGGTACGGTTTGATCTGGGTTGTCCGCTGTTCCGTGGAATGCCGGAGACGGATCCGGTGGCACGGTATCATTCCTTGGCGGCAGAGGAAGCAAGTCTTCCGGAATGTCTGCTCGTGACGGCAAAAACGGAAGAAAATGAGATCATGGCGGTCATGCATCAGGAATATCCCATCTACGGGGTACAGTTTCATCCGGAATCCATTATGACACCAAACGGCGCGATTATTTTACGGAATTTTATCAGGGGGTAATGAAAAATGATTAAAGAAGCCATTGTCAAAATCGTCAACAAAGAAGACCTGACCTATCAGGAAGCTTATACCGTCATGAACGAGATCATGAGCGGTGAAACCACACCTACCCAGAATGCGGCATTCTTGGCGGCTTTGTCAACCAAAAGTGCCAAAGCGGAGACAACCAATGAAATTGCCGGCTGTGCGGCGGCAATGAGAGATCATGCGACAAAGGTGAATACCGGCTGTGAAGTATTTGAGATCGTCGGTACCGGCGGCGACAATGCCGGCAGCTTCAATATTTCCACCACTTCCGCACTGGTTGCGGCAGCAGGTGGCGTGAAGGTTTCCAAACACGGAAACAGGGCAGCATCCTCCCTTTGCGGAACGGCAGACTGCTTAGAGGCGCTCGGTGTAAATATCGATCAAAGTCCCGAGAAATGTCTGGAGCTTTTGGATGAAGTCGGCATGTGCTTTTTCTTTGCACAGAAATATCATTCTTCGATGAAGTATGTCGGTGCCATTCGTAAAGAGCTTGGTTTCCGGACTGTGTTTAATATTTTGGGACCTCTTACCAATCCGGCTTCTCCGAAACGATATTTGCTCGGCGTATATGATGAATAT
>CACYCN010000364.1 GCA_902772895.1 uncultured Ruminococcus sp. | reverse complement strand
GAAATTCCCATTTGAATAATCATCAAAAGTAAAATACAATTACAATACAATTTGTGAGGATCAATAGTTTATGAAAACGAGAAAGCCATTAAAGTTAATCGTATGCATGGCGGTGTCGCTGGCCATGATGTTCACCCCTGTTTTTGGCAGCTATTCTTATCTGGCGAATTCATATGGAGAAGATACTCCTGCAGTTTCATCTGATCCGGGCGATCAGGAAGTGCAGGGTGACCCGACGAATGAAGAAGGCCAGCCTGAAAACACTGAGAAACCGGCAGCCGATCAGGGCAACGAAGAAGAAAACGAAGAGCCGGAAGCAGATGGAGTAAAGGATGAGGTGAACGGCGGGGAAGAACAGCCAAGCACCGTTCCTGCGAACAGGCCGGCTGTTCTGAAAGCACCGGCTGAGCTCGGAGCGAAAGGGGATGACGGCGGTGATGAAGAAGAATCAGAACCTGTCAATTTCGATCTGAACGGTCTTGCCACCAATGCTAAGATAAACGCTACGAAGGACGCGGATGGCAAGTATGTTATTAGAGCCGGTACGAAATATTCCATCGAGGTCACGTTCAAAGAAACCATGGACAGACAGTTTCCGAACGGCAAAAATGACACGATGACATACACCCTTCCTGAGGGGCTAATTGCGGCCGATGGAGACACAGGCACATTCTCGGTAAGGGTCAATGACGGAGGCAAATACTACACCGTTAAGAATAATACATATGAGGTCAGCGGAAATAAGATTATCGTCAGATTCAATACGTCGAATGAAAACTTCGACCGCATGGCTGCCGCCGCGAACCTTACTTTTACCATTGGGTTCGAAGGCGAATTCGATGGTGAGAATACCGAAATCAAATTCGAAGATGAGGTCGTCGTCGATCTGGACATCGACAGATCCAGCAGCATTACAGTAAAGAAAAAACCGACAGATGATCTCGCCAACGATCTCAAAAACGGAAAAATCAGCTACACGATCACGGTCGATTCAGTAGGAGAAAACACGAACGTTGAGATTAGAGATGTTTTGAAAGTTGTTGACAGTAATGGCAATGCGATCATTGGTAATAGCGGCGGATATCAATACGATCCTGATATTGTTACAATAAGCTTTTGGGAAGACAATTTCAAATTCAGTTCAAATAAGAGATCGGAAGAAGAATTGCTGGGACTGCCGGTCAATATAGACGGAACAGAAAGTGTTCTTGTGTTCCACATTCCTGAGATGCTTGATGGCGAAACGATAACTATTGAATATGCGGTGGATGTTAACCTTGAAAATATACCGCAGGAATATAGAGACGGGGCAATCAAAGTCGGCAACAAAGTAACGGGAAAAAGTGAAGAGGATACGTCAGAAGACAGCGTTGACACAAATGTAGAAATCAACTATAAACCGGGAATAAACAAGAAGGTCGAAAAGGATTCTCAAAATCCGGGTGTTCTGCATTGGAAGATTACGGTCAATGATAATGCGCAGGTTTCAGTTGCCAACAGGAGAATCACCGATAGAATTGGAGCTTCTTCAAAGCCATTTCTTACGTACTCAGGAAGTGGAATAACGGTTGCTGTAACGGACGCAAACGGTCAGCAGGTCAGAACGGAAACCATACCTTGGAGTGAACTTGAGCGTGCCACTGAAAACGGAAAGATCGTGTCATGGGTTTATAAAATTCCTGAGACAGATACCGCTCCTTACAAATATGTGATTACATATGATACCGATGTTGATACGAGTGGACAGCATGTTGATGTCACTGTTTCCAATACAGTCGATATCGATGCTGAAGGCAATCCAAGCGCGACAGGGAAAATACCTATTAATCCACCAGATGGGTACATGAATATCAAGAAGCGGGCGCTCATGGTCGACCTTGAAGCAGGCACCATCGAATGGGGAATCGACATCACTGTACCGAAAGGCGGTCTGGAGACAGCGTATGTCAGAGATACACATCCGCATACAGGAAGTATCTATGAACCTGTGCTGCAGGATTCCATCGTTGTTACCGGACTGGGCGACAATGAATCATTTGAAGTCAATAGAAATAAAACAAATAATTCGCAGACCTGGATCGACTTTTTCTATGAGGATAATGGCGGTCAGACACAGAACGGTCTGGCAGGTACGGGAGCGGAGAGAACCGTAACAGTTAAGTTCAAGACCGCAATCAGCGAAGATTGGCTAAACAAAAGCAGTCTCACAGCTCACGGCAATACCATCAATCTGAACGGGAAGAAGCCTGCGTCAGACAGCATTGTCGTAGAAAAACCAGCGATCAGGAAGAATGCGAATGCAGATCCGGTCGGATACAGAGAGGACAGCAGCGGAAATGAACTGCCTGTCTACAGATATGAACTGAT
>CACYCN010000363.1 GCA_902772895.1 uncultured Ruminococcus sp. | reverse complement strand
TGGTGGATCATACGCCTGTCTGATTATGCGGGGAGAAGCGGTTTTGTCTGATCTGAGAAGGGAATGAGGGGAAAAAGAATATATATTGTGTATAATGAATCTTGACAGAACTATATATAGTGGTTATAATATTAATCAGAGGTTATGATTCAGGAGTTTCGCATATTTCGACAGACTGTCCTTTTGAACGGATAACGCCTTCCCGGTTCAGATTTTTCAGCTCACGCATCATGGCGGATCGGTCGGCGCAGATATAACCGGACAGGTCACTCAACGGAATCGGCAGTCTGATCTGTCTGCTTTGTGTCATTTCGGAAATGTAAGCAAAGTAGGTCATCAACTTGCCCCGGATAGTGCGCTGAGACAGGATGTCAATATGAATCTGGCTTCTGCACGAAACCGAAATCATGATATTATTGATGAATTGACTGTGTTTGGGACAGCTGTTCGGACAGATTTCAATCATTTTCCTATGGTTCACAAAGCTGACAAGGCAATTCTTTTTGGCGACAACATAGTATAAATTTACATTCGTATCCGGTGAAAGGATACTGCCGAAAATATTGCCGCCCTCATAATAATCCAGAATATTTTCTTCTCCGGAATCATTGATGCTTTTGAGATAAGCCAGTCCTTCCATAAGGATCCCGGATTTCAGGTTTTCTGGGGAGAATCTCATGATGATGGAACCTTTGTCAAAACGCTGTTCCTCAAAGCCGAGACATTCGGCTAAGCCTATTCGTTCCGTGGGTTTTAATTCATTAAATACAGAATATTTATTCATTGTTGACCTCTCTATATCATGTGTCCTATTTTTGTGCAAAACGCTATATCTTGTATTATAACTCAAAATTGTTGCAATTGCAACATACATTTTACGGCAATTGAGATAAAATATAGAGCGTACACTTTTGAACGGAGATGTGATCAGAATGAAAATTATCAAAAGGAATTCCTCGGAAGAAAATTTTAATGGGGAAAAGATCATCAATGCGGTAACGAAAGCCAATAACGCTACCGAAAAACGGTATCTGACGACAGAGCAGATCCGGGATATCGCAGAGTATGTGGAATATAAGTGCATGAAGATGGGAAGAGCCGTATCCGTAGAGGAAATTCAGGATATGGTAGAGGATCAGATCATGGCAAAAGGCGCCTTTGAACTGGCGCGCTGCTATGTGAAGTACCGTTATAACCGGTCGCTGATCCGTCGTTCCAACACCACGGATAATAAGATTCTCAGCCTGATCGAGTGTAATAACGAAGAAGTCAAGCAGGAGAATTCCAACAAGAACCCGACTGTCAACAGTGTGCAGCGTGACTATATGGCAGGAGAGGTCAGCAAGGACCTGACCAAACGGATTCTGCTGCCGAATGATATTGTCGAGGCGCATGAAAAGGGGATTATCCATTTTCACGACAGCGACTATTTTGCGCAGCATATGCATAACTGTGATCTGGTGAATCTGGAGGATATGCTTCAGAACGGCACGGTGATCAGTGAGACCCTGATCGAAAAACCCCATAGTTTTTCGACAGCCTGTAATATTGCCACACAGATCATTGCGCAGGTTGCCAGTAACCAGTACGGCGGACAGAGCATCAGCCTGACACATCTGGCGCCATTCGTACAGATTTCCCGTGAAAAGATCAAGCGTGAATTTCTGGTTGAACTGGAAGAAATGGGAGTAACGGTTCCGGAAGACAAGATCGATGAGATCGTAGAGGAACGTCTGCGCAAGGAAATCACGAAAGGTGTCCAGACCATCCAGTATCAGGTGGTAACCCTTCTGACCACCAACGGTCAGGCGCCCTTTGTCACCGTATTTATGTATCTGAATGAAGCAAAGGACGAGCGGGAGAAGCGGGATCTGGCGATGATCATCGAAGAGACCCTGCGTCAGCGGTATATCGGAGTCAAGAATGAAGAAGGAGTCTGGGTAACACCGGCATTCCCGAAACTGATTTATGTACTGGAAGAGGACAATGTGACGGAAGACGGTAAATACTGGTATCTGACGGAACTTGCTGCCAAATGTACCGCCAGGCGCATGGTACCCGATTATATTTCAGAGAAGGTCATGTTACAGAACAAGATCGACAAAAACGGAGAAGGTCACTGTTATACCTGTATGGGTTGCCGCAGCTTCCTGACGCCGTATATTGACGAAAACGGCAAACCGAAGTATTATGGTCGTTTTAATCAGGGTGTTGTCACCATCAATCTGGTAGACATCGGACTGTCTGCGGAGAAAGATCTGGATCGATTCTGGAAGATTTTTGATGAAAGAATGGATCTTTGTCACAGGGCATTAAGAGCCCGTCATGAGAGACTGAAAGGAACGCTTTCGGATGCGGCGCCGATTCTGTGGCAATATGGAGCGATAGCCCGTCTGAAAAAGGGAGAACCGATCGATTCCCTGTTATATGGCGGTTATTCCACCTTATCTCTGGGATATGCCGGACTGTGGGAATGTGTATACAGTCTGATCGGGAAAAAGCTTACGGAACAAGAGGGCAAAGAACTTGGTCTCTGCATCATGAAGAAGCTCAATGAATACTGTGCGACATGGAAAAAAGCGGAGTGTATTGATTATAGTCTTTATGGCACGCCGCTGGAGAGCACGACATATAAGTTTGCCAAATGTTTACAGAAGCGTTTCGGGATCATCAAGGGAGTCACCGATAAGAACTATATTACCAACAGCTATCACGTGCATGTTACGGAAGAAATCAATGCCTTTGATAAGCTGAAATTAGAGTCAGAATTCCAGACGCTTTCACCGGGCGGCGCCATCAGCTATGTTGAAGTGCCGGATATGCAGGATAACCTGGAAGCGGTACTCAAAGTGATGCAGTTCATTTATGATAATATCATGTATGCAGAGCTGAACACCAAGAGTGACTACTGTCAGGTGTGCGGCTATGACGGTGAGATTCAGATCGTCACGGATGAAGACGGCAAGTTGGTATGGGAATGTCCGCATTGTCATAACCGGGATCAGAATAAGATGAATGTAGCCAGAAGAACCTGTGGTTATATCGGTTCTCAGTTCTGGAATCAGGGCAGAACGCAGGAAATCAAAGAACGTGTGCTGCATCTTTCCACCCATACGTTTCATTCTGAGATGAAGCCGGCTGTCAACGAATAACTGACATACCGGGAGGGTACGGCTCTCCCGGTATATGATCGATTGTAAGAAAAGCGCGGAAAAGTTTCCGGGAAAGGGTCAGGGGAAAGCCTTTTCTCAGACAGGAATTTCCCCGAAGAACGGGAGGTGGTTCAGTGCATATCGGAGAGATTATTACGGCAGACAGCGCCAACGGATCCGGGATAAGGGTGAGTGTATTTGTATCAGGCTGTACCAATCGATGTAAAGGGTGTTTTCAGCCGGAGACATGGGATTTTTCATACGGAAGGCCATACACCGGAGAAATCGAAGACCGGATTCTCAGTGAACTTGCCAAGTCCTATTATACCGGTCTGACGATACTGGGCGGAGAACCGTTTGAACCATCGAATCAACGGGAAATCGTAGGACTGATCCGCCGGGTCAGAGAAGAATTGCCGGAGAGAACCATCTGGGTCTACACCGGATTTACCTATGATACCGATCTGGTACCGGGCGGCTGTCGTTATATTGAATGTACTGACGAGATTCTGGATCATATTGATGTGTTGGTAGACGGCAGGTTTGTGGAGGAACTGAAAAATAT
>CACYCN010000362.1 GCA_902772895.1 uncultured Ruminococcus sp. | reverse complement strand
GGTATGTTCCCGGGCTTCATGTCCATGGCAGCTACCTACAGCATCATGGAAATCTTCGGTCTGAAGCAGCAGCTGATCGCTCTGGTTATCGTTTACTCGGCCGGCGCCGGTCTGGGTTATCAGGTCGCAAAGGGCTTCTTCGATACCATCCCGAGGTCTCTGGACGAGGCGGCTAAGATCGACGGCGCAACAAGAAACCAGATCTTCTGGCAGATTATTCTTCCGCTTTCTAAGCCGATTATCGTTTACACCGCTTTGACGACCTTTACCGGTCCGTGGGCAGACTACATTTTCGTCAGCTACTTCATGAAGGATAACGAGGCTAACTGGACAGTTGCTCTCGGTCTGTATAAGATGCTTGACAAGGAAGCAGTCAGCACACACTTCGCAACATTCTGTGCCGGTGCAGTTTTAATTGCAATCCCGATCACGATTCTCTTTATCATCATGCAGAGATTCTATGTTGCCGGTGTTACAGGCGGCGCCGTTAAGGGCTGATTTTTCCAATCAATCAAAGCAGGGACGCTTCGGGCTCCCTGCTTTCTTTGTAATATCGTTTGGATAAGCGGCTTTTTCGGGGGATTTCTTATCGGAAATGTTCTCCCCGGAATCCCCTTTCCAACAGTATTTTACTGCATTTTGGGTAGAAAAGTAATATTGACGGGTCAGGGGATCCCCTGAGCATAGGAAGGAGTTTTGTGAATGAAAAAAAATCAATGGATTGCGCTGGCTCTGGCGGGAAGTCTCATCGCTTCGGCTTCCCTGTGCGGTTGTTCCAATTCCGGAAGTGAAACCGGTAATTCTTCCGTCACCAGCACGGAGTCAGCCTCCAGTACCGCTTCGTCTTCTTCTGACGGCGGTCTGGCTTTGCCGGAAGACGGCGGTTATATGAATACCTATACCATGTCCAACGATAAGTACCGTACATTTTATGAGATCTTCCCGTATTCGTTCTGCGACAGTAACGGGGATGGTATCGGCGATATTAATGGTATTACTTCTAAATTGGATTATCTCAATGACGGCGATCCCGCTACAAGAGATGATCTGGGGGTCGATGCCCTCTGGCTCATGCCGATCATGGAGTCTCCGTCGTATCATAAGTATAATGTGACGGATTACTATACCGTTGACGATGTTTACGGTACTAACGATGATTTTAAGAACTTCCTGACGGAAGCTCATAAGCGTGGTATTAATGTAATTATCGATCTGGTTATTAACCATTCGTCCCGCTCCTGTGAGTGGTATCAGAAGGCGATTGAGGAGCTGAAGGCCGGTAAGACGGACGGTTATGCGCAGTATTATCATTTTGAAGAAAATCATACCGGTTCCGGTTGGGCGAAAACCGGTGTCGGTAACTGGTACTATGAGTGTCAGTTTGACGGCGATATGCCTGACCTGAATCTCCAGAATGAAACACTCAGAGCAGAATTGGAAAAAGTGGTGAAGTTCTGGCTGGATATGGGTGTGGATGGCTTCCGTCTGGATGCCGTTCTCTGGTATGAAAGTGAACTCGGTAACGATAAGTCGGTGGAAGACCTGAAATGGTTATACGACTATGCTCAGACCGTTAAAAAGGATGTGTATATGGTCGGTGAGTGCTGGTCTGACAGCGCTACCATTGAACAGTATTATGAATCCGGTATTGACAGTCTGTTTAATTTCCAGGGTCAGGGCGCTACCGGTAATATTAACCGTGCGGTCAGCAGAAAAAATGCTCTCGATTATGTCCAGAATCTGGAAAGATGGCAGGAACTTATCAGAGCTAAAAATCCGAATGCCATCGATGCGCTCTTCCTTGCCAATCATGATAACGCCAGAAGCGCCGGCTATATCGCAACCGATACCAATAAGCGTCTGAATGCGGCGTTATATATTCTGGCTCCTAATAATCCCTTCATTTATTATGGTGAAGAAATTAAAATGAAGGGCTCTGCCAATGACCCCGATAAACGGAAAGGTATGTATTGGTCTGCTACCGATAAGACCGGCTATGTTGAAAATATTCCCGGCGCTACGAATAAGGATGTGCCCGATCAGTCCGTGGAAGATGCTCAGAAGGATCCCGATTCTCTGCTGAATTTCTATAAGAGAGTCATCGCCCTCAGAAATCAGAATCCGGAAATCGCAAGAGGTACTGCCAAAGCAGTCGATCTTGGTGAAAAGTCAACTGCCGGTTATGTATCCACTTACAATGATTCCAGCGTTATGGTGATTTATAATCTGGATAAGACCGCTCATACCGTTACGGTTCCTACGGATAGCTTTAAAATCAGTGAGGTCAGAGGTTATCTCAAAGCGCATCTTGCTTCCGAAGAGGATCCGGATGCCGAAAAATATGACGATACGATCTCTGTCAAGGGTCAGGAAGTTACTCTCCCGGCTCAGAGTGTTATCGTTCTTAAATAATTCCCTTGGACGACAGAATTTTCTGTCGTCCTTTTTTGGTTGATTCAAAAATAGCCGGCGATTCTTTGACAGATGATAAGATATGATATATGCGATAAATAATCGGTTTTTTTAGGAAGGGTTTCCCCGGAAAAGACAAAGGGGTTCTCACGGAAAAAGGGGGTTTATTATTGTGGGGAAATGTGGTATAATATAATAGATTATTATTTTTAAACGGCCGGAAGGGTCGTCAAAGGAGATGTCGGAATGTCCGGATGGGAAAGAAAACAACTATGTGATGGAGTCGGCTTTAGTTATATTGCTGATATGAGGTTTAAAAAAGGAAGAATCGGGGCAACATTGATTACCCCGCTGAGCAGAAAGACTGCGGCAGCCAATGCGCTGCTGTCTTTCGTGCTGACAAGATCGTGCCGGAATTATCCTGATTTTACGGCGCTGAACCGGAAACTGAATGATCTGTTTGGCGCAGCGCTCTATCCGTCAGTGTATCGCCGGGGAGATTTTCAGATGATCGGTCTTTCGGCGGCAGGACTGGATGATCGTTATGCGCCTCAGGGGAAAAATGTCTCCGGGGAACTGGCGGAACTGCTGTGTGAGATTATGTTTGATCCGAAACTCGTTAACGGTAGATTTGATCCTGCCGATGTGGAACAGGAAAAACGTCAGCTGATTGAAACGATCGATGCCGAATATAACGATAAGAGAACGTATGCCATCAATCGCTGTACCGAAAATATGTGTCGGGAAGAACTGTTCTCTATCGGTCGCTTCGGCAGCCGTGAAGATGTCGAAGCCCTTACAACAGACAGTGTCTATGAGGCATGGAAGGTTCTGTTGGATCAGTCCGAAGTGGAATTGATGATGCTCGGCAGCGCTTCACCGGATACCGCAATGGAACGCTTCCGTAAGCAGTTTGAAAGTAAACCCCGGAAATGTGTCGGTCAGACAAAATTCGTTGCCAAAGTCGATGAAGTAAAGCGTATCGTCGAAACCGATGAGATCGCTCAGTCAAAACTGGTGATGGGTTATCGCTGCGCTCATCCGCAGAATATGCAGGAACGAATTGCCAGTGGTCTGATGTCCGCCGTGCTCGGGGCAACACCGACTTCAAAACTCTTTCTGAATGTCAGAGAAAAACAAAGCCTGTGTTATTATTGCTCCAGTATGGTGGATAATGATAAGGGGATTATGATCGTCGACAGCGGCGTCGAAACCAAAAATATTGAAAAAACCGAAAACGCTGTGACGGAACAGATCAATCTGCTGAAAAATGGCGTCATCTCTGAGGAAGAACTGGAAAATGCTAAACTGGCAATTAAAAATGCCTATATCGCTTCTATGGATAGCCTCGCTGCCATGCAGAGTTATTATCTGAGTATGGTGCTCAGCGGGGAAAACTATTCCCCCAGAGAAGCGGCTGCTTTAGTCGATGGCGTTACAAAAGATCAGGTCGTGGCTTTTGCAAAACAAATTCAACTGGATACCGTTTTCTCATTGATCGGAAATTAAGGAAAGAGGAGAGCATAGCATGAGTTTTACCGAAATCAAAAATGAACGCTTCGGCGAAAAATATTATACGCTGCGTCATCCTTCCGGATTGACCATTATGGTTTGTCCTAAGGAAGGATTTGAGTCAACCTATGCCGTGATCGGGACAAGGTTCGGTTCCGTCAATTCTGAGTTTGTGCATAACGGCGTGAAGGTGAAGGTGCCGGACGGAACCGCACATTATCTGGAGCATAAACTCTTTGAAAGTGAAGAGGGCGATGCCTTTGCATTATATGCCAAAACCGGCGCTTCTGCCAATGCCTATACCGCGTTTGATGTGACGTGCTATCTGTTTCTGTGTACCGATCAGTTTGATGAGTCTCTGCGGATCCTCTTTGATCTGATTCAGTCACCTTACTTTACCGATGAAACGGTGGCGAAAGAACAGGGAATTATCGGTCAGGAAATTAAAATGTATGAGGATAATCCGGAATGGCGTGTTACCATGAATCTCCTGCAGGCAATGTATCAGAATCATCCTATCAATATCGATATCGCCGGCAGTGTGGAGTCTATCGCTGAAATTACCCCCGAAATCCTCTTTGAATGTTATCATAGCTATTATAACCTCAATAATATGGTCCTTTGTGTCGCAGGTGATGTTGATCCCGATACCGTGCTGCGGATTGCGGATGAAAAACTTAAAATCAATGAACCGGTTCAGGTGGAAAGCGTATTCCCCGATGAACCGTATGAAGTCAAACAGACACTTGTCGAACAGTGTCTGCCGGTGGCGGTTCCGCAGTTCTCATTGGGATTTAAGGAAAATGCGCCGAAAAATTATGCTTCCACCAAACAATTACTCTGTACCAATATCATTCTCGAAGCATTTGCCGGTACAGGGTCGGCTTTATATCGGAAATTGCTGGATCTGGATTTGATCAATTCCAGTTTCGGAACCGAATATATGGAAGGAAACGGCTATCGTGCCGTTATCTTTGAAGGTGAAACAAGAGCGCCTCAGGAAGTTGCCGCTATTATTAAAGAAGAAGTCCGGCGGCTGCATCAGACAGGAATTGCTCCGACGGATTTTGACAATGCCAAAGCGGTCGCTTATGGTAAAATAGCCTATGGATTTGACAGTACGTACTCCATTGCGTCGGAAATGCTGAATGCTGCCTTTACCGGAAGAGGTGTCTATGAGGCGGCAGAACTGATTGAGTCTATTACCCTCGATGATGTCAATCAACGACTGAAAGAACAACTCGATCCGGATAATTGCAGCTTGTCTGTGATTAATAGTATCAGTTGAGTCGGAGGATATAGGATGTATCATGTACAATTTCCGGGATTCGGCTGGGAAATGACGATCAATCCGGTGGCGTTTTCGATCGGCAGTTTTCAGGTCTATTGGTATGGTGTGATCATCGGTGTCGGATTTGTTCTGGCTTTGATTTTTGCCCTGCGGAATCTGAAACGCTTCGGAATTGATCGCAGCGGCTTTATTGATTGTGTGTTAGTCGGATTGATTTGCGGTGTGGTGGGCGCACGACTCTATTATGTACTCTTTCGCTGGGACTATTACTCGCAGCATCTGAATGAATTGTTTGCGATTCATAACGGCGGCTTAGCTATTTATGGCGGTGTGATCGGCGGACTGCTGGGAGGCGGTCTCGTTGCCAAAAAAAAGAAACTGCCGGTGGCGGCTATCCTTGATATCGTAATGATGGGGTTCCTGATCGGTCAGGGGCTGGGGCGCTGGGGGAACTTCTTTAATCAGGAGGCATTCGGTGTGGAAACCGATCTCCCCTGGCGAATGGTCAGTGAAAATACCAATGGCGTGGGTGTTCATCCCTGTTTCTTCTATGAGTCGGTCTGGTGTTTGCTGGGCTTCGGTTTTCTGTATTGGTTCAGTAGGAAATTCCGTAAGTATGACGGACAGATTTTCTTATTATATCTGGTCTGGTATGGCGCCGAACGAATGATCGTGGAAGGTCTGCGGACGGATAGTCTGTATACGCCGTTCCTTGGATTGAGAGTGTCGCAGATTCTGGCGGCAATTACCGTGATCGTCGGTGTGGTACTGCTGATCGTGTTCCGTAATCGAACGTATAAGGCGGTCGATCATCCGTCGGCTGCGGCTGAAACCGGCGCCGTAACGGAATTACATCCGGATCCGATAACAGATACCAAATCAACCGATACCAAATCAATTGATGCGGTTTCGGAGTCCACTGAAACTTCCGATGCCGTTTCGGACGATCATCCGTCAGACAATGTCCCGGAAGAAGAAAACGGTTCTTCCTGACCTTGTCTGAATGGATGGTAACAACGGTTCCGGTATTTCCTCAGAGATATCGTTTGGATTATATTTTGAAATGTAAGGAGTGTTTTTTGATGGCAACTGTGATCAGCGGAAAGGAAGTTTCTGCAAAAGTCAGAGCTGAAGTGAAAGAAGAATGTGAGGCGCTGAAGGCTAAAGGAATTTGTCCCGGTCTGGCGGTGATTATCGTGGGAGATGATCCCGCTTCAAGAGTCTATGTCAACAATAAGAAAAAAGCCTGCGCAGAAGTCGGGTTCGTATCGGAAGAATATGCCCTGCCGGCTGAAACAACGCAGGAAGAATTGCTCGCACTGATCGATACCCTTAACCATAAAAAGGAAATTAACGGAATTCTTTGTCAGCTGCCCCTTCCCGCACATCTCGATGAAAAAGCGGTGATTCATGCGATTGCTCCCGAAAAGGATGTGGATGCGTTTCATCCGTCAAATGTGGGGAAGATCATGATCGGAGATTATGATTTTCTGCCGTGTACGCCTGCCGGTGTGATGGAACTGGTACATTTTGCCGGTATTGATGTCAGCGGCAAAAATTGTGTGGTGATCGGCAGAAGTAATATTGTCGGGAAACCTATGGCAATGCTGCTGCTGCATGAAAACGGTACCGTTACTATCTGCCACAGCAGAACCCAAAATCTGAAAGAGAT
>CACYCN010000361.1 GCA_902772895.1 uncultured Ruminococcus sp. | reverse complement strand
GTTCCCATGCCGAACACGGAAGTTAAGCTCAATGGTGCCGAAAATACTTGATTGGTGACGATCCGGGAAGATAGGAAGATGCCAACACAAAACCATCCGATCGGATGGTTTTTTTGTTTTTCCGGGGAATTTGTTTTATCCCTTCCCGTCTGATTTCTTTTCCGGTAGGCAGCATCAGGGAAATCAATTTTCAGAAAATCAGCTTTTTCAGGAAGGGGCGGGTTTCCCCCGAGAAAATGCCGAAAAATTGATTTCCGTGAGGCAGTATAAAAAAGGCTTGATTATTGGGAAAAGATGCGTTATACTGAGTGGGTATGAAAAAAAATCAATTGAAACGATACGAAAAGAAGCGGAGGAAGGAACTTGCCTACAGATATCAAAGAACTGATCGAAAAAAGAAGAACCTTTGCGATCATCTCACACCCTGACGCAGGAAAAACTACCCTGACGGAAAAACTGCTGCTCTATACCGGAACGATTCAGACCGCCGGCTCTGTCAAGGGAAAGAAGACCGATAAACACGCTGTTTCTGACTGGATGGAGATCGAAAAACAAAGAGGTATCTCCGTCACCTCATCCGTTATGCAGTTCAATTATAACGGCTATTGTGTCAATATCATCGACACCCCCGGTCACCAGGACTTTTCCGAAGATACCTACCGTACCCTGATGGCAGCCGATTCCGCCGTCATGGTCATCGATGCCTCAAAGGGCGTTGAAGCCCAGACCCGTAAACTGTTCAAGGTCTGTCTGCTGCGAGACATTCCCATCTTCACTTTTATCAATAAAATGGACAGAGAAGCCAAAAGTCCTTATGAACTGCTGGAAGATATCGAGGATGTTCTGGGGATCCATACCTGTCCGATGAACTGGCCGATCGGCTGCGGCAAAGACTTCAAGGGTGTCTATGAATTTGCCACCAAGGAAATTCTCGCTTTTACCGCCAATAACGGTCAGCATGAAGTCGCCACTGATAAACTTACCGTTGACGATCCGAATCTGGATGACCGTCTCGGCGATACGCTTGCCCAGACATTGCGGGATGATATCGAACTGCTGGAAGGAGCCGGTGATGAACTGGATCTTGACCAGGTACGTCACGGAAAACTGACGCCTGTATTCTTTGGTTCCGCCCTTACCAATTTCGGTGTCGAACCGTTTCTGGCGGACTTCCTGAAAATGACAACGCCCCCGCTGCCGAGAAATACCGTTGACGGTGAAGTTGATCCGTTTGAGGATCAGTTTTCCGCCTTCGTCTTCAAGATTCAGGCCAATATGAACAAGGCGCACCGTGACAGAATTGCTTTTATGCGTATCTGTTCGGGAAGATATGAAAAGTCCCTGGAAGTCTATCATGTACAGGGTGACAAAAAAATGCGGCTTTCCCAGCCCCAGCAGCTCATGGCTCAGGACAGGGAAGTCATTGAGGAAGCCTATGCCGGCGATATCATCGGTGTCTTTGACCCGGGTATTTTTTCGATCGGCGACACCGTTTGTTCTCCTTCCAAGAAAGTCCGGTTTGAAGGAATCCCCACCTTTGCCCCGGAACATTTTGCGCAGGTACGTCTGAAGGATACCATGAAGCGGAAACAATTCGTCAAGGGTATTACGCAGATTGCCCAGGAAGGCGCCATTCAGATTTTCCAGAATCTTGGCGGCGGTATGGAAGAAGTCATTGTAGGCGTTGTAGGCGTCCTGCAGTTTGAAGTACTGGAATATCGTCTGAAAAACGAATATAACGTAGATATCATTCTTGAAAATATGCCCTATGAACTGATCCGCTGGATCGATAACGAGGACATCGACCCCAAAAAACTGAACCTGACCTCCGATACCAAACGAATTCAGGATCTCAAAGGCAAACATCTCCTCCTCTTCTCCAGCGAATGGAACATTACCTGGGCTCTCGAACACAATAAAGAGTTGATCCTTACCGATTTCAGTAAAAACTGATCCGGACTTCCCGGCAGGCATTACGATAATTGACAAAAACAGACGCTTTTCTTCCGATTGGAAAGGAAAGCGTCTGTTTTATGATGCCGAAACTATTGATCTGCTCAGTCAATCGCAAAGTCCACACTGCCATCCGAAAGATGATACACGGCTCCTTTGACTTTCAGACCGTGTTCTTCCTCCCGATGAATATCGAAGCTGTTTTCAATGATTGCCATACTATGTCTGACATTCAGACAGCAAGCCTGATAGGGATCCGTTTCCTCACCGATCGCCTGTCGGATTTCATCCGTAATGAATTTAATATAACCGTCCGGATCATGATGGATCGCAGCATCTACGGCGCCGCAGTGATCATGCCCCAGAACAACAATCAGTTTTACTCCCAGATGAGAAGCGGCATATTCTACCGAACCAAGCTGATGGTCATCCATGACATTTCCGGCAACTCTTATGACAAACAAATCGCCGATGCCGGCACTGAAAATCTGTTCCGGAATGACTCTGGCATCCGAACAGGTAATGATAATGGCAAACGGATGCTGTCCGTTATGGCAGGTTTCCTTCCTGCGCTGCAGTGAGATATCTCCCGTTCCTTCCGAAGCATGAAGATACCGTTCATTTCCTTGCCGAAGACGTTCCCACGCTTCCTCCGCACTCAATGAATTCTGTACTTCCACTTTCAAACGCTCCTTTTCTGCCTGATCCTTCAAACATCTATACCATCTTCATCAGAAGTTCCGGAGTCTGATTCCCCGGACTCTGATGATACGGTAACATCCCGTCTCTGCTGAAACGTCACTGCTGAAACGTCACTGCTGAAACGTCACTGCTGAAACGTGATTATTCTGCCGCAGACGAAGCCGCTGCAGAACTTTCTGCCTGCGATTCATAATGCTGTTCGGAACTTTCCGCATTGAAATCAATTTCTTCAATGGTGTTGATATAAGCCATATCGAGCGTCACCTGATATTTCTCTTTGAAAGACGTAAAGTCTTCATTATAGCTGTCCTTACGCAGTACGGTATCCACCGAACTCTTCCAGGCAGGCATACCTTCGCCGACAAAATACATGATATGATAACCGTAAGTGGTATGAACAATATCCGTATCACCGGGTTTTCTCTTCTCATCAAATACCCAGTCATTGAATTCCGTTACCATCTGTCCCTCGACAACGCCCTCATACAGACCGCCTTTTGCTTTTGAACCGGTATCACCGGTATATTCCGTTGCCAGTTCCGCAAAGGAATCTTCTGTTGCGTCACCCTTTTTCCACAGTTCATACACTTCAGTGGCTTTCTTTTCGGCTTCCTCGTCAGAAGAACCGTAATCTTCAGGCTTAAAGAGAATATGACGGACATCCTTGGTGGTTGTTTCATCACGGTAAGCCGTCTTTGTCACCATCAGTACCGTATAGGAATCGGTATTTTCCAGAACGGTGGTTTCATTATTCTTCCGGGACTCGTCAAACAGCCAGCTGCCGGCTTCGGAAGTTACTTCATAGGCATACTTGGTTGTTTTGGTTTTTGCCACTTCTGCTTCGATCGCCTCTGAAAGCTGATCTTCGGTTACTTCCTGTTCGGAAGATTCTTCCTCTGTTGTTTCTTCGGTACCCGAAGCGTCCTCCGTCTTGGAAGTATCCGCAGCGGAAGCCTGCTGTGAAGATTCCTCTACCGTTACCAGTTCCGGATGCTCTGAAAGATACGTGGTGAGATACTCTTCAAATTCTTTTTCCGTCTTACATTTTGCCAGATCTTCGGCATAAGCCTTTGCCTTATCCTTTTGATCCTGATCCACGGAGACTTCGGATGAATCGGAAGTCGTTGATGTGGCAAAGGTAAAGGAATAACGGAGAAAATCCGCATACTGATAGCTGGTCTTATTCTCTTCATAACATTTCTCATACTGTTCATCCGTATAGGTATAACCGGTATAGAGCTTGTTATAATATTTCTGCGCCAGCGCTGTCATTTTGAGGTATTCTTCGATCTGCTCATTCGTGATACCTTCCCCGAAGTATTTCACCAGATACGCATCATATTCCATACCGGCGCTTTCGGCAGAGGACTTGATGGAATCCATGGAAGTCTTGACATTTTCCAGATCGCTGTCTTCCAGTTCCAGCCCGTCAGCCCGCGCGGCTTCACACATAATCAACAGCTGTTCCACATACTGCGTGGTCATCTGCATGAAATAATCATACCAGGTAGTACCCTGTTCCTGATTATAGTATTGTTCTTTGAGGGGCTTTGACAGATCCATTCCGTAATACGTAGCGGCATACTGTCCGTATTGCGCATAGTAGTTATTGAACAGATAGGACATGATAGGTTTCACGATCGAATAATGATCGCTCTTGGCAACAATATCACCTGTCAGTGTCCTTTCCAACTGGGAAGCCTGAGAGGTCTGTGAGGAAGCAGAACCCTGTGAACCCTCATTCCCGGAGTCCTTCTGGAACACATTACATCCGGAAAGCATCGCAGATGCGGCAACGGTAGCTGCTAACAAACAGGCAAAAATTCTTTTTCTGATAATGTTTGACATATTCATTCTCCTTCCAACAACCACTTCCGGATACCGGAAGTAAAGTGGGAACTGATCAAAATTAGTATACAGAGTTATCCTTAAAATACTCTTAAAATACATCATACCAAAAAATTTCCGATTTCTCAACACTTTTCGTAAAATAATATTGTTTTTTCTCTGGGGGCATGAGCCCCCAGACCCGCGTGTTCGCGGCCCGCTCGCTGCGCTTCGCTTACTTCTATGGAAATCTCCTGCTTCCGTGTCCGCGGTTCTCACAACATTGATCTGCCTGATTCTCGGAAACGTGAGTATTGACCGGTCGGGTAGTTTATCAATCACAAGTCTTTCGTCAACTATCGTCAACTATCGTCAAGTAGCGTAAGTTGCGTCAAAGGGTGCGTCAAAGTAGCGTAAGTAGCGTCAAACGGAGTGCGTCAAAGTAGCGTAAGTAGCGTCAAACGGAGTGCGTCAAAGTAGCGTAAGTAGCGTAAGTAGCGTCAAACGGAGCGTCAAAGTAGCGTGCG
>CACYCN010000360.1 GCA_902772895.1 uncultured Ruminococcus sp. | reverse complement strand
TGGTCTCTTACAGTAATAAAGTCTATATGAATCTTCCGATCGCTCAGTTTGATCTGAATCAGCAGGCATATTTCAAGGGCGCAGTCCTGGGACTCAATGCCGGCGGTCAGACTGCCACCAATGATGCGCTGGTCGTCGCTATGGATATGATCAATCAGGCGCTGGAAGAACATCCCGGCGCAAAACCCATGATCTTCCTGCTCAGTGACGGAGAACAGAATGTGGGTTATTCCCTGAATGAGATCGAAGCCGTTGTCACCGCTTATGAAGTGCCGATTTATACCATCGGTTATAACGCCAATATCGACGCTCTCAAAAAGATTTCTGAAATCAATGAAGCGGCAACCATTAACGCTGCCAGTGACGATATTATCTATCAGCTCAAGAATCTCTTTAATTCCGAGATGTAATTCCCGTACCCGCCGCACTCAGGTGCGTTTGACAAATATTTTCTATCACAGATTACAGGAGGCTAAAAAATTATGGCATTTTCATTGGATTTACCGGATGTAGAAACCGTCAAAGAGGAAGTCAAGGAAGAATTGGTTCCCGCTCCCGAAGTGAAGGATCAGCTGGAAAAGGTCGCTGATAATAATACCAGCGAATTGTTTACCTTTGATCTCGGCTCTCTTCAGGACCGACGTGATATCGTGAATTCTATCGAAACCTTCGGCACGGATATCGTGCAGAAATCAACACAGAAAAATGAACTGCTCAATGTACGTCTGGTAGATCTGACCAGAATGGGCGGTGAAAACGGAGAAGTGGTATCCGGTCTGACCCAGCTTCAGGCGCAGATGAAAGATCTGGATCCGTCCGGCATTGACTTTGTGAAAAAGAGTGCGATCGGCAAACTCTTTAATCCCATCCGTAATTACTTTGCCAAATTCGAAAAAGCCGATTCCGTTATTGCTACCACCATTGAATCTCTCGGAAAAGGCAAGGCGGTTCTGAAAAGAGATAATACGACGCTTGAAGTGGAACAGCTGGCGCTGCGTGATCTCACCAAGAAGCTCGGTCAGCAGATCGAACTGGGTATGCAGATGGATGAAGCCATTACCAATGCCGTTGAAAAGGCAAAAGTGGAAAACGTGGATGAAGAAAGAATCAAGTTCATTGAAGAAGAAGTGCAGTTCCCCCTGCGTCAGAAAGTCATGGATATGCAGCAGATGCAGGCTGTCAATATGCAGGGAATTATTGCGATGGAAATCGTCCGCCGGAATAATAAAGAACTGATCCGTGCGGTTGACCGTGCCGAAAGTGTTACCGTTTCCGCTCTGAGAATTGCGGTGACCGTTGCCAGCGCTTTATATAATCAGAAGATCGTTCTGGAAAAGGTCAATGCCGTGAATGAGGCAACCAATAAGCTGATCGGCGCTACCGCTAAAATGCTCAAAGAACAGGGCGCTACGATCCAGCAGCAGGCAATGGAAACCAATATCTCGGTCGATACCCTGAGAAATGCTTTTGCCGATACGTTCGAAGCGCTGGATTCCGTGACAGAATATAAGGCGAAGGCTCTGCCGGCAATGAAGACTACCATCGCTGAATTCAAGTCACTGGCTGACGAAGGTGAAAAACGTATCCAGAGAATGGAAGCAAGAGAAGCGGAAATTCAGAAAATGCAGGATGGATCTCATCCCCGTCTGAGCTGATCCCTCAGACTTCCGGTTTCTGAAACGAAATACGATATCCGTGGCTGACGGCGCTTCATGGTCTGATATTACGTTCCGTCTCAAGCAGCAGCCTGAACCTGTTTCCCGGCAATCATGATTCAGCAGGTGCATGACTATCTTTTCCGGTAGTTGATGCGCCTGCTGCTTTTTTCATTGCAATGCCGCTTTTTTCACGGGAATCGTTTGTTTTTCAGGACGATCAGAGATTCTTTCATGACCCGGGTATCAGGAAAAGGGTCTTTGGAGGAACGGCAATCTTTTTGGAATCGATAGCAACAGAAAGGACTGATGATGATGCAAAGAAAACTTTCATTACTGATGGCAGCTTTGATGACAGCGGCTGCTTTGACCGCCGGCTGTTCACAGAACGAAAAAAAGACCTATGAAAAAATCGATGATAATTCTTATATCTCCGATTATACGGAAAAGGTCAGTACAAAGTATGAGGAAAGTGAAGAAGAAGGTCTTGCTTTGTACGATAAACTGTTTGATCTGAACCGTAAGGTTTCTGTGGAGATCCTGATATCCAAGGACGAGATCGAAAAATTGCAGAGTGATTATGAGAAATATACGGAAAATGATGAAAATGCCAAATCCGAAATCTATCGGAAAGCCGATGTTGTTTTTACCATCGATTCCGAAAGCTATACGGTGGAAGAAGTCGGAATCCGTCTGAAAGGTAATCAGTCCATCGTTCCGTTCTATGATTATGACGGGACGCCCAATGTCTGCAGCTATAAACTCAGCTTTGATGAGACTTTTGACGATGAGATCGCCTATGGCGCCAATGCGGAACAGTGGACGAATGTGGCTGCCAGAAATGCGAGAAAACAACGAACCTTTGCGTCTCTCAGTGAACTGGATGTGAAATGGAATATCAGTTATGATATGACCAATATCCGTGAAATTTATGCTACGAAACTCTTTGAAGCGGCGGATACCCTTGTGCAGAAAATCGGTCTCTCTCAGATGAAAATCAACGGGAATAATTATGGTCTTGTCAAGATTTATGAACCGGTCGATAAGAAATTCCTGAAAAAAAGACTGCCTGAAAGCGCTTTAGGCGGCGATCTTTATAAATGTATGTGGTCGGAATGTGATAATGACGGGAATCGTACCGGTCGTTGGAACGGGGCTACGTATGAGTCGGATAACAGCTATGGGATTCAGAAAAATTCCGAGGGGAAAAAGTTCCATTTCAATCTCAAAACCAATAAAAAAACTTCGAAACATGAATCTTTGAAGAACTTCCTGTCAGTGATCAATCAGCAGAATCTCTCGAAAGACCAACTGGAAAAGGTTCTGGATACGGATTATTATGCCAACTTTATGGCGGCGGAATATTTTGCCGGTGATCCGGACGATATCCGCAATAATTATAATAACCATTATTTATATTTCCGTAAGGATAACGGAAAAGCGATCTTTATTGTTTACGATAATGACCGAACTCTCGGGATTACGTATGGTCTTAACCGTAACTGTGCCGCATTGGATCCTTATTCGGATGCAGGCGTCATGTATGACTCCCAGAAGAACCCCCTGATCCGAAAGACGGTTACGCACAGTGTGTCTTCGGAACTGACGTATATCCGTGATAAATATACGGCGGCTCTGAAAAAACTGTCCGAAACGGGGTTGCTGACCCAATATGATGAATTCAACAAAATGTATGAAACCGCCAAGTCTCAATATGAGGGTATCGTGACTCCGTATATAACCTTTGCCAATCAGCAGGAATCCTTCGGGTTCAGTCTTGACGGTACCGCCCAGGGCGGTGAAACTGCCAATATGTCATTTGAGCAGTTCTGCACCCAGATCATGAAAACCTATCAGAATGCAACCCCCTGACCCGCACAGAGCCTGTGCTCCCAATTCGCGTTGGCGTTCGCATACGCTCACTCTGACTTTCTGAACCCTACTTCATTGTCCGCAATTCACGGCGCAGAGGGGGAAGAAATATCTTTTCATCCGCCGCCGCAGCCCGAAGGGCTGCTTTCCGGCTGGTTGATCCGGAACATTATGGTAATGTGTTTTTCTCAGTTAATGCGCCTGTTGAT
>CACYCN010000359.1 GCA_902772895.1 uncultured Ruminococcus sp. | reverse complement strand
TTGCCACGTTTTGCCGCGCAAAACGGCGAATGAGTATCGGTGCTTGGATTGAACTATGAATGACATAGTTCAGTCGGCAGGTACGTTTTCGGGGGTCCAGGGGGACTTTTTCGCAAAAGTCCAGTGACTTGCCACGTTTTGCCGCGCAAAACGGCGAATGAGTATCGGTGCTTGGATTGAACGATGAATGACATAGTTCAGTTGGCAGGTACGTTTTCGGGGGTCCAGGGGGGACTTTTTCGCAAAAGTCCCCCCTGGGGATAAAAAAGCCGGAAAAGAAAGAGAGGACAAACGAGATGATTGGAAACAAGACTTTGTCAGTACTGACAGCTGCGGCAATAGCGGCAGGAATCGTTCCGGTGAGTGAGATAGCCGCTGAGACGGAACATAACGAACAAAAGGTACGATTAGTAATTGAGAATACGGTATTTACCGAGGAAGACGGAGCGGACTGGTATGGGACACTGTTGGATGAGTGGCTTCCCATAGATGAAAACACCACTGCCATATCCTTATTTACCTCAGCGCTGGAAGCGCACGGTTATACGCAGACAGGAGCGGAATATGAGTATATCACCGAGATTAACGGATTATCGGGTGAAGACGGTGGTTCGATGGGCTGCTGGATGGTAACACTGGATAACTGGTTCACAGATGAAGGCATCGGGGCCTACACGGTATCATCCGGTAAACTGGAAAACGGTGACGAGATATGTTTCCGTTACAGTCTGTCATGGGGATCGGATCTGGGCTATGACTGGTCAGGGAGTGATACGAGTCTTTCAGGGATATCGGTAGAAGGCGGCAGTCTGACAACAGCGTTGGAAGCAGGACAGTATGACTATATTCTTGAACCGGAAGAGGGAGTATCCGCTGTACGGATAACGCCGCAGGTCAATAATCCGTACTATCGTGCCAAGGTATATAAAAATAATTATACGCCGGCGGAGAACGGCACCGACTATAAATTTTCACAGGCCATTCCGGTGCAGGACGGTGACGTCATTATTATCGGAGTAGCGAACAGTGCATGGATGCAGAGTAATTATAATAACGCAGAGGAAAGCATTTACCGTTTATCGATTCACTGTCAAACACAGACCGATGTCATGGTACAGGAAGCGGAAAGCTATATCAACGCCATCGGCACGGTGACGATTCACAGCGGGGAAGCGATCCGTAAGGCAAGGGAGTTTTACGATACCCTGACGGAAGAACAGAAAGCACAGGTTACCAATTATGAGATACTCTTGGCAGCCGAAGAAAGCTACGCTGCCCTGACACAGGAACCGTCCGATGTCACGCCGGAACAGCTCAGGGAAAACTATCTTGTCAAGATGCCGGAAAACCCGGGATACGGCAACGAATGGGATATCATTATTTTTTCAAGATTCGGATATGTAGACGAAGCCCGGAAGAATTCCTATCTCAAGAGTATCAGAGAAACGCTTACGGACTATCCGGACGGAAAATTCAGTGCCACACGATCCACAGCCAGTTCGGGAGTAGTAACTGCCCTGACCGCACTGGGGATTGATGCAGCAGACTTTAACGGACAGAATCTGCTGCAGCCGCTTGCCGACCGTGACTATGTGACGAAGCAGGGAGTCAACGGAGCAATCTATGCGCTGATTGCCTTTGATTCTCATCACTATGCGATACCGACAGCACCGGAAGGAATCTCCCAGACCACCAGAGAAGGTCTGATAGAAGAGATTCTGTCGTCACAGGAAACGGACGGCGGCTGGACCATTGATACCTGGAGCGGAGCGGATGACGGATCAGACGCAGACATGACGGCGATGGCGCTGCAGGCGCTGGCACCCTATGCAAAGGAAGAACGAGTAGGGGCATCCATTGCCAAAGCCCTGTCATTCCTTTCGGAAAACCAGAATGAAAAAGGACAGTTCTGTTCTTACGGCAGTTTTGACTGCGAAAGCTGCGCACAGGTTCTCACGGCACTATGCGCATTATCAATTGACTGGGAAACGGATACACGAGTGATCAAGGATGGTCACAATGTCTATGACGGATTAATGACGTTCTATCAGGACGATCATGGTTTTTCACATAGTGAAGCAGGAACTTCCAATGCTCTTGCAACAACACAGGCCTATTGTGCGGCCGCTTCAGCATATCGTTTCCGTCAGGGAATGACATCGTTATTTGACATGAGCGATATAACACTGACGGTTTATCGTCCGCAACAGGAAGAAAGCAGTAAAGAAAGCAGTAAAGAGAGTCCGTCAGATCAATCCTCTCAGTCTTCCGGTATCACGCCAGTGAATCCGGTGCAAACGGTCAAAACGGGAAGTGAGACATCCGTCATTCCGGTGACGGCACTTTCCGTTATATCCGCCCTGATGATTATTGTTTCCCTGAAACGAAGCGGGAAGAAGCGCCGTTCATGAAACGAACTGCCGGACTGAAATATCGGGAACGATAACGAACCATTACTTACCACAAGGAGAATGAATATGCTGCGGTTTGTCAGAAAACATCAAAAATCCGTTATCATAGCGGTAGTGGTGCTGCTGGCATTGACCGCAGCATTTTTTTGGGGAGGAAGACGGTCTGAACAGGATGCCGTTTCAAACGATTCCGCAGAAAGCCTCACGCTATCCTCCAAATCTTCCAAATCCTCAATCTCTGATAGTTCCACCGGAAAAGCATCGTCAGCCGATGAAGAAAAGTCTTTTTCCGATCATGCGGCAGTATCAGACCGATCCGAACCGACATCATCCGGTCATAAAAGGGAAGAGGGAGAGAGTACCGATTCGGTAATCCGTCAGGAATCATCCGGAGAGACGCATGAACCGGAACATTCTGAAACGTCAATGACAATCGTGTCAGAAGCAACAGAAACGACAGAATCATCCTCGGAAATGTCCGTTCCCGTCATAGGGCATCATGATACATACCATTCCGAACCTACCGGAACACCGACCGATTCCGGGAATGACAGTTCAGATTCCTCTGCACCATCACAGCAGTCTTCCCGGATATCGCAGGATGATGTCAGTCAACCGGAACGATCTTGCTGTACCGTCTCGATAAGCTGTGAGACATTGCTGACACACATGGATGATCTGAAAAAAAACAAGCGGTCACTGGTTCCGGAAAACGGCGTATTATTATCGGCACAATCCGTGACATTGGAAGAAGGCGACAGTGTATTTTCAGTTACGAGACGGCTTTGTCAGGAACAGGGAATTTCGTTTGAATTTACCCTGGCGCCGATCTATCATACAGCCTATGTAGAGGGAATCGGCAATTTATACGAATTTGACTGCGGCAGCGGTTCAGGCTGGTTATTCAGTGTCAACGGGACATATCCCGGTTATGGGTGTTCGGACTATACGGTTCAGGACGGGGATATCATCTGCTGGCAATATACCTGTGAAATGGGACATGATCTGACGGACGGTAACTGAACAGAAAGGAGAGGAAATGTGTGCGGCACAGCGAATCGGGATTCGGACTCGTTCATCCGATTGTTCAATTTGTTTATTTCACCATCGTACTATTGTTGACGATGGTGATTTTACATCCGTTATATCTGGGATTATCGTTGATATCCGCACTGATTTATGTGCTGCACATGAGCGGACGGAAGGCAGTAAAACCGATACTGATTTTTCTCCTGCCGATGTTTGTTCTGATCGCTCTGATCAATCCGTTATTCAATCATGCCGGAGTAACGATCTGGTTCTATCTGCCGAGCGGCAATCCCTTTACGATGGAATCCCTGTTATTCGGCTTCAATGCCGGATTCACATTTTCAGCCATTCTGTTATGGTGTATGGGGATGCGGTATACCCTTTCAAGTGACAGGATCATCTATTTATTCGGCAGAGCAGCACCCCGTCTGGGATTATTCCTGTCAATGACACTGCGTTTTTTACCGAAAATGTCCTCACAGTTCCGAGAGATACGTGCCTCTCAGCATGGCATAGGGCGGGATCTGAATCAGGGAAGCCTGCCGGTAAGATTCCGGAACGCCATGAGAATTCTGTCTTCACTGGTCAGTTGGATCCTGGAAAGTACGGTAGAAACGGCGGATTCTCTGAAAAGCCGCGGTTACGGACTGCCGCGCCGGACAAGTTATCATCTGTTTCGTTTTACACTGCGTGACGGAATTCTGCTGGGAGTAATCGTTCTGTCGGGCAGCGGAGTGGTGGCGGCACTGTTCAACGGATGGTGTGAATTTGAATATTATCCGATGCTGTCAGAACTGACCCCGGAACCGCTGACACTCATGATCTGGGTCGGATATGCGGTATTATGTCTGCTGCCGACGATCATTGGCTGGAAGGAGGGAATCCGATGGAAATCTATTCACTCAAAAACCTGAGTTTTTCATATCCGGAATCGGAACAGCCGGCATTATCCGATATCAGTCTGAGTATTCAGGAAGGTGAATTTATCACCCTTTGCGGATTATCCGGCAGCGGCAAAAGCACGTTACTGCGGCAGCTCAAGAGCTGTCTGCAGCCGCATGGAACCCGCAGCGGTACCATTCTGTTTTTCGGGAAACCCTTACATGAAACCGAAGAAGCCGTTCAGACAGCCCGGATCGGTCTTGTCACACAGTCTCCCGATCACCAGTCACTGACGGATAAGGTCTGGCATGAACTGGCTTTCGGACTGGAATCACTGGGACTGTCCCGTGATGTGATCCGCAGCCGTACCGCTGAAACGGCGGCATTTTTCGGGATGGAAGCCTATTATGAAAAGCCGGTGGCAGAACTGTCGGGTGGACAGAAACAGATTCTGAATGTGGCAAGTGTCATGGTAATGCAGCCGTCCGTGTTGATACTGGATGAACCTACGGCACGGCTGGATCCGATTGCCCGGGAAGAATTCATGTCCGTACTGCAAAAACTGAACCGGGAGATGGG
>CACYCN010000358.1 GCA_902772895.1 uncultured Ruminococcus sp. | reverse complement strand
GATATCCTGTTTCCTTCCTTTGCTGAAAGGCAATAGCTATGGACGGTTTTTCACAGTACCGGACAGTTTCATTGGAAACGGCGGTGTCTTTTTTGGCAGACGGTTCTGTTTGGGGAGATACGACAGAGATGATAAACAATATAAAGAAAATCATTGATAAAACCGGTAAGATCAATAGCCATCTTTTACTCAATGAGTTTTTACGGAGTTTCACTTTCATTCCCACAAAAAAGAAAAGCATCAGTAAGACCGACACCGCTAACCGTGTCATGCTGTCAACCATTCCCATAGTCTGTTTTCATTCCCGTGATTGATTACACCATTTTCATGATTTTCTCTGATCATATTTTACATACAAACTATGATCTTGTCAACGCTCTCGTTTTGAAAGAAAAATGTTTGGCAAAAAGAGGTGTGAAAAGAGGTTTCCCTAAAAAAACGGAACAAATTCTTGTAAATTATTTCAAAATAGTTTATAATATAAAATGGTTCCAAAAAGGGATACGAATATGAGTGGAAGAGAATGGATTATGCAGCTATCGGATTTGATCGGGAATCATGAATTGAAAGCGTCGCTTCAGGCGACAATGGACCAGCATCGGCTGCCCCATGCCCTGATGATTGAAGGTGCCGCCGGTACCGGCAAGAAGATGCTGGCACAGATTCTGGCACAGTATTGTCTGTGTTCGGCACAGGAACATCAGCCTTGTGGAAAGTGTCTGAACTGTCAGAAGGCTGAAAAGGGAGTACATCCCGATCTGATGATTTATGACGGGGAACAGCAGGGGGCACTCAATATCGAATCGATCCGGAATATCCGGTCATCTGCTTATATTATGCCGAATGAAGCGCCCAGAAAGGTTTATATTCTGCATCATTGTGAGAAAATGCTGCCAGCTGCCCAGAATGCGTTTCTGAAGGTGATGGAAGAACCGCCGGATCATGTGGTGTTTATCCTGACGACAGAAACGGCTTCCGCGATGTTGGAAACCGTACAGTCCCGTGCCAGGGTAATTACGCTTTATCCGCCGGATCCCTCCGAGACGGCAGAATGGCTCCGTGAAAGAATGCCGGATCATCCGATAGAAGAGATCCGGGAAGCAGCGGAAGCCTGCGGCGGCAATATCGGGATGACGATGGCGATGCTTCAGACCGGCGGTGATGAGGGGAGAAAACTGGCAAAGGAAATTTTTCATGCCATCCCGTTGTCAACGGAATATCCGCTGCTCCTGTTGACGTATCGTCTGACGGAGAGCAGAGCGTTTGCCATGAAAGTTCTGGATGATCTGGGTGAATTGGCGGCAGAATGTGTCAAGGCGTCAGTCGGGGTGCAGGAAGTATCGGAGGATGCGCTGGATACTGCCAGACGACTGTCACTGCGGCGGCTGCTGCATATCCAAAAAACGATCATGAAGGCAAGGGATATTCTGAATATTAATGTGAATCTGAATTTTTACAGTACGTGGCTTTGTGCTGCGCTGCGAAGTGATTAAACAGGAGGACTCTATGGCTTATATCATTGGTGTCAGATTTAAAGAAGTCGGCAAGGTTTATTATTTTGATCCGGACGGGCAAACGCTCCAGAAAGGGGATCATGTGATCGTTGAAACGGCACGTGGGGTAGAATGCGGCGAGGTTGCTTTCGGTAATCGTGAGATCGCTGATGACAGTATCAATTATCCGTTAAAGAAGCTGATCCGTGTGGCGACAGAGGACGATATGAAACGTGTTGCCGAAAACAGAATCAAAGAAAAGAAAGCATTTACGATCTGTGAACAGAAAATCCGGGATCATAAGCTGAAAATGAAACTGATCAATGTGGAATACACCTTCGACAATAATAAGATTCTGTTTTATTTTACGGCAGACGGACGAGTTGATTTCCGTGAACTGGTCAAGGATCTGGCATATGTATTCCGTACCCGGATCGAACTGCGTCAGATCGGTGTTCGTGATGAAGCGAAAATGCTTGGCGGACTTGGCATCTGCGGCAGACCGTTCTGTTGTAAGACATTTCTGGGGGATTTTCAGCCCGTTTCTATCAAGATGGCAAAGGAACAGGGAATGTCACTGAATCCTGTCAAGATTTCCGGAACCTGCGGCAGATTGATGTGTTGTCTGAAATATGAGCAGGAGGCATATACCGATCTGCTGAAACGGACTCCGAAAATCGGCGCCATTGTTCATACCCCTGACGGAAAGGGAAATGTCGTTGATGTCAATCTGATCACCGGAATGCTGACAGTATCTCTGCATAAGTCGCCTGACGCTGCGCCGCATACGTATCGGGTAGCGGATGTTTCGATCATCAAGGACGGTCAGATCAAATTGGATCGTTCCGAAATTGAAAAACTCAAAAAACTGGAGAAAAACTGAACCATAAAAAAACGGCAAATCCTGATTGATACAGGATTGCCGTTTTTGTTTTGAACTGAATGTTTGACAAGTGCATTACATTCCGCTTGTCAGGGTATACATCAGAATGGAGAACACACCCAATACCATCATGACTACCAGAATAATACTGACGACCCGGATAATGGTCTTTCTTTTCTTAAACAAACTATCAACTCCGTTTCTCAATTTCCTTATTATGTATCATATACCATTTTTTCTGAAATTGCAAGCTGTCAGCGCAGATCAGTCTTGAAATCAATTCTGTCCGGAGAGTTTTCCCCAAACTCCCTTTCAAAAAAACCGAATTGAGAAAATAATCATATCAAGCATCATAAACATTACAAGATATTTCAAGATTGATTTGTGTGGTGCTGAGGGAGTCCGTCTTGCAAGAGACGATTGGTTGTGTTATAATCTGGTTATCTTAATTGTCTGAATGGAGGAATTCCCTTTGTCTGAAATGACGCTGCACTCTCCTGAACTTCAAAAACAGGAAGAATATATTGATCTGCTCAAGGATATTTTACCGATCCGTTACCAGAAAGATCATCCGAAAGCCTTTGTCCATACCTATGGCTGTCAGCAGAATGTCGCCGACAGTGAAAAAATCAAGGGTCTGCTGGAACAGATGGGCTGTGAGCTGACGGAAGAAAAAGAAGAAGCCGATATCATTCTGTTCAATACCTGTGCCGTGAGAGAACACGCGGAAGATCGTGTCTTCGGAAATGTCGGTGCCCTGAAAGCGCTGAAAAAAGCAAAACCGTCACTTCTGATTTGTCTGTGCGGATGTATGATGGAACAGGAACATATTGCGGATAAAATTTATAAGAGTTTTCCGTATGTAGGACTGGTATTCGGAACGCATGTCATTCATCGTTTTCCGGAACTGGTTTATCATGCGGTGACAACCGGAAAACGAAGGATCGAACGTGGCTTTGATGACGGAAAAATCCATGAGGGCTTGCCGGTTCATCGTGACGGTAATTTCAAAGGATGGCTGCCGATCATGTATGGCTGTGACAATTTCTGTACCTATTGTATTGTGCCGCATGTCAGAGGCCGTGAGAGAAGCCGGAATCCGGAACTCATCTGTCAGGAAGCAAAGAACATGATTGAAGCCGGCTATAAAGAGATCATGCTGCTGGGACAGAATGTCAATTCCTACGGCAAAGGACGGGAAGAACAGATTCGTTTTCCGCAGCTTCTGAAGCGTATCAGTGAGATCGAAGGTGATTTCTGGCTCAGTTTCATGACCTCACATCCGAAGGATGCCTCACGGGAACTGATTGATGTGATGGCAGAGAGTCCGAAGATATCCGGTCATCTTCATCTGCCGTTCCAGAGCGGCAGTGACCGTATCCTGAAAGCAATGAACCGTCGGTATACCGTAGAGAAGTATCTTGAAATTGTTGACTATGCCAAAAAGAAAATACCGGATCTTTCCTTGACCAGTGATGTCATTGTAGGATTTCCCGGAGAGACTTACGAGGATTTCCAACAGACGCTGGAATTGATCAAAAAGGTTGAATTCACATCATTGTTTACGTTTATCTATTCCCCCAGAGTAGGTACTCCTGCGGCAAAACTTGACGACCCGTATACCCATGAGCAGAAAGCTCAGTGGATGGGGGAATTGCTGAAAACGCAGGAAGAAATTGCCGCACGCCGTACGGCGGCTATGGTTGGGAAAGAGTATCGGGTTCTGGTGGAAGAACAGGCAAGAGAAGGAATCCTGAATGCCCGGACACATAACGGTATTGTTGTAGAAGCGGCAGGTTCACCGGAAATGATCGGG
>CACYCN010000357.1 GCA_902772895.1 uncultured Ruminococcus sp. | reverse complement strand
GCAAGGGGTTTGGTCATGGTAATACCGTCCTGCGTGGGACATGGCTGATCGATCATCTGCAGTTTCAGCGCCTGATCCGTATCCATACCGATCACACTGACTTTCGTCTGGGTGATATAATTAAAGTACCTCGGATTAGGGGTAGTAAAGCTGATCTGGGCCATATTTTGTTCCACATACTGCGAGCCTGCCGGCAGATCCGACTCCTGCAGCGATACTCCCGATCGTCCTGAAATCATGATATCCGTAGTGCCATACATGGAACGGAAAAAGTCACTCAATCCGCTCTGCGCCGAATAGATTCCCGAAATACAGAACAGGGAGGCAAATGCGGCTGCCGCCAGTGATATTATAATAATCACGGAACGCAGCGGCTTACTGAATACATTGCGTATGACTAATTTCAATCTTATCATTATCTCACCACACCTTTATTCTGTTATCCGGAGCTACATACATCTTATCGGTTTCCCTGATGTCATAGACCTCATAGAACGCATCCATCGAAGCCACTACCGCATTGACCCGTGCTTCCGCCACACTGTGTTCGTCTCCTTCCAGCCGGACCATGACATCCGATACCGTCATCAGGGTAGCCCATTGACAGGCAACTCCTTCAAAGAGTTCCGTCAGATTTTTCTTATCGGAGGAGATATTGACAAGACACTGAACGGCTCCCAGATCGGCCGTATTTTCGGCTAATGTCTGCGCTCCGTCAATGTTATACAGATCCAGTAATTGATAATTCTGATAATAGGTTTTTGTCCGTTCCAGGATCTCACTGAAAGCCTTTTCCCCGCTTTCGCTCATCCAGTCCGGAGAGTAATTGCCGTTTTCATCATAACAGAAACCGTCCGCATCAAAGGAATGATTCATTTCATGGGCAATGACATATCCCAGCATACCGAGATTATGATACAGACTGGCTGACAGGTCAAACATCGCCGGACTCAGCATTACTGCCGGAATCGTAACTCTGTTGCCGGAACGGTTATATACGGCATTGACTTCGATCGCCGACATATCCCAGCTTGTTCTGTCCACCTTCCGGTTGATCCTGTCGAGATTCCGTTGTTTTTCGCCCCTCTTTTCGGCGACCAGATTCATCAGGACCGAACCGCCGTCTTTCTGACTGACCACCGTAAACGATGACTGATAGTTCCTGTCATACCCTACCAGGAACATCATATTCTCCAGTTTTTTGAGATGCTTTGTTTTATCTTCCTCCGTCAGACGGGCGCATTTTCCGATCAGATCACGGCAGGAATTCCGGATACTGTCCAGCATATTGTTTACGGCAGTCATGACTTCATCCGTACAGATCTCTCTTCCGTAGAGGACCCCTATTTCATATTCCAGCACATTTCCCAGCCAGATTTTTGCATTTTTCACTCGGTCCTCTTCGGTAATGTTCTGATTGGACGCCTCCAGATAGGATTCCGGCAGGGAATCCTGATATTCATACATCAGACAGGTCAGGGAATAATCTTTCAGTTCCTGAAGATGTTCCTTTGTGAAGTACTCATTGATTTTTTCACATTGTTTCTCATCATACACCACCATGTCACTGACGGAATATCCGAAAGCCGCAAGCAGCTCATCCGTATTGATATGGGAAAATAACTGCGGCAGTTCCGCCGGGGTATAATGATTATTATTGGATTCCACATCCAGCAGGAAGGAGGAATCCTTCGTGGCTCTCATGATATCGTTAATCATGGCAACCACACTGACGGCACGGGCATGGGCTTCGTCATTTTCGACATTCATTGCTGTCAGCATCTGTTCGCAAAGTTTCCCGATCTGTTCGGAACCGGCATCCCTGCGGGTAAAGTTTTCTTTCATACTGCCGCAGGTATTCATCAGTCTCAGCATCAGCCGGTTGACGGAAGTCTGACAGAAGTCCGGCGCTACCACAAACCGGAAAAACGAATCCGTCCCGTACTCCTGTGACATTACGCCCAGCGCCTTTACCAATTCATCCGGCGTCTGACAGGCATCGATCATTCCCACCATCGGCATCAGTACCTGGATACCGGCTTTTTCTCTGGCTTCCACGTCCATATACTGCAGATACATTTCTCTGACGGTGTTCTCGATCGGATCAGTGGATGTCTTGTCGGCAACGACCCGGTCAATCATCCCCTCTACATATTCCTGCATTTCCTCACGGACATAATCCAGCGTTCCGAAACTGCTCTTGCCATATGGTACCTGAGCGGTTGTCAGATACTCAAAATTGATATATCCATAGTAGTTTTCTCCGACGGAAGGCTTTGTCCGTTCGGTGGTGGGATTGATTCTGTCCGGCATCACCGGTTCTTCCGGAGCGCAGGATGAAAACATGAGTCCTGTCAGCAGGGCAAGCAGAACCGGCAAGATTCTTTTTCGCATTTACAACACCCTTTCATTCGTTTTTCTCGTCAGACTGTTTCAAGGAACCCTCACCATGCGGCCTGAACGGTGATTGCCGGACACAGATCTGCCATTTACTTTCTTTCAGTGAACACTGGCTGAAGCCTTTGATAAATTGTCATAGTTGAATTTGGAATAATAATAGAAACTGTCATGTTCGAATAAGTCGGCGATTTTCTCGATGGTCATCTCCGGGTCGGCATGATATTCCGGTCGCTTGTTCATCAGCGCTGTCGTCTCCGGATCTTTGAACGGATGATTCAGCCTGCCTAAAATCTCATTCAGCGCCATTTGCTCTATATAGGAATAACTCTGACCATGCCAGGTACTGGCTGCGGAATATAAAGGCTTTTCGTCAGAATCATAATAATTGTCGGCAAAATGATTGATTCCTTTCACCCCTGAACCCGTATAATACCATGTCTTTCCGTCATCGTCGGTATCACAGGCTTTTTCCGTATCGGAAGTGCTGATCACATCATAACAATAGTCATTAAACGATTCCTTCCATACTTTGGTCAGATAACCGTATTCTGAATCGTTTATATCCGCCACTGATCCGCTGGAATCATATAACTTCCTGAAAAGTCCATACTTTTCATCACACTCTATGGTGCATACCAGCGGATTTGACATTTTCTTGCCGGGACCGTTATACTGGAAGATCTTGACTTCCGTCTTATTGTGACCAAGAGCTTTCAGTGTCTGGAAATAGACCTTAGTGATGCGCCCGCCATGCAGATACAGCATATTGGCTTGTGTGACACCTGTCAGTTCCATGGTACATTTGATGTCACTGCCCAGTATCTCATAGATTTTGATCGTCTTTTTGTCTGCGCTTCTGGTGACCATCTCATAAGCGTCGTCATCATCAATATTCGTGATGACATGTCCCCCTGCCCGATAGTCATCCAGCTCATAG
>CACYCN010000356.1 GCA_902772895.1 uncultured Ruminococcus sp. | reverse complement strand
GAAATCGGCGCCTTTGTCCTGTTATTCCGTCTGTTTCAACCTGAAGATATCGGTCAGGCTTGTAATTTGGCCGTCATCGGTACGACCGCTGCCGAACTGATTTCCCTGTGCTATGCCCTGCTGTACTATCGCAGGGATATCCGGAAACTGACTGCCGGTCGTACCAAAATGAATCACCTGACCCGGAAAACGCTCCCGATTTTACTGCCGGTCTGCGCAAACGCTCTCACCAGAAGCGGTCTCTCCGCTGCCGAAAACGCCCTGGTACCATTCGGTCTCCGGCAGTGCGGTCAAAGCAGCGCCGCTTCTCTTGCCGCATTCGGCACCGTCTCCGGAATGGCAATGCCGGTACTGGTTTTTCCGTCAGTCTTTGTCCTGCCGCTTGCCGCTCTGATCATTCCGGAAATGGCGGAAGCAAATGCCAGACATCACTCCAACAGTGTTCGCCATATGACGGAACGGACGTTCGGTCTGACGTTACTCTATTCCATTCCAGTAACGGTATTGATGATCTTTGACGGTATGCCGTTATGCCGGATTCTCTACGGCAACAGTGAAGCCGGTTATTATCTGACTGTCCTCGCTCCTGTGATTCCGCTGATGTATCTGGATACGGTCGTGGATGCTATTCTGAAAGGCCTCAATCAACAGACAAGCTATTTTATTTTTAATACCATCGATTCCGTCATTCGTGTTATCCTGACATTGATACTCCTGCCATTGTTCGGCATCAACGGTTATCTGATGGTTATCATCATCTCTGAACTGCTGAATACACTGCTGAGTATCGGTCGGCTGATCAAGGTGACTTCCTTCCGCATCAGGATCCGGGAACAGATCCTCAGACCCTTATTATGTATCCTTACCCCCTGTCTCCTTCTCAGACTGATCCCGTTCTGCTCCGATGAAACGCTTTCTACCATAGGAAAAATAACCCTCGCCGCTTTCGTTTATACCGCTCTCCTGTTCCTGACAAGGCCACGGAAATTACCGGAAGTATCAACCAAATCGAATCCCCCTCATAATTCCCCTCAGAACGCCGTTTCCCGGCTTTTCAGGAACCATTGGAACAATCCCTCGTCATAGAATAACGCCTTTCCGGAGCTGCTGTATGACGTTTCCTGCTATCCTGCTCATTTTAATAGTTCCGGGAATTCTGTTGTTCAGACTTCCCGGAACTATGATTGTCGGAATCCGACAACTATGAAGGAATCTGCAGAACCGTACCCGGTATCAGGAGATCGGGCTGCGTCAGACGATTCCGGTTAATCAATGAGGCTACCGTCACATGATATTTCCGGGCAATCTTCCAGAGTGTATCCCCTTTTTGCACGGTATAGGTTCCGGGTTCTGACGATACCGCCTGTCCGGACGGAATTGACGTTGTGACAGGTTCGCCTTGTACGGACGGTACAGATGTTTCTGACTCTGATGACGGCAATGTCGTCAGGGCATCCGCAGTAGGCAGTCGAATGATCTGCCCTTCGGCGATAACATCCGGATCTTTGATTCCGTTGAGTGCTGCCAGAGTTTCAACCGTGGTATGGTGCATCTTTGCGATGGCATAAAGTGTATCACCCTTGCGCACAATATGCTGACGTTCTGTCTGGATCACCGGTATTTTCAGCACCTGTCCTACGGCAAGTACATCCGGATCTGACAGATCGTTATATTCCGCCAATGTTCCGGGCTTCACCCCATAGCGCTCACCAATGGCAAACAGCGTATCCCCCGGCTTGACAATATAATCGACTGTCGCATATAACGCACACCGATCCCGTTGTATCTTCGGTATCTCTGACACCGGAATCCTCAGAATCTGATCCGGATAGATCAGGTCCGGATTCACTATGCCGTTATATCGTGCGATCATCCCTACCGTTGTCCCGTAACACCTGGCAATTTCAAATAGCGTATCGCCTTTCCTCACAGTATATATGATAGTCTCCATGTTCCTCTCCCTCCTCTCTATCCTATGCCTCACCGTCCTGCAGGGTTCCGGACTTTTATTGGGAAAATCACTTTTCATTCTATTATCAGATAAACAGGTGGATTGAATAACCTGAGAAGTCAGAGGGCTTTGGGGCTGGCCTGTCGGCTCAGTCGATGCTTCTGCTTCGCAGAGGTCTCCACCGGAGACCCGCACCCCTCCGAACCTCCCACAAGTGGCTCTGCCCTTCGACCCTGCAAGCGGCAAGCTGCCGCTCCCAGCGCAGAACCTGCGCACCGGTGATCGTTTTTTGTAAAGATACAAAATAAAAGTGAAATACGTTTTTTTCGAAAGGGGGTCTGGGGGGAAACTCCCCGGGGAATAATGACTCCCGTGGAAATTTCGGGAAAAGGGTTCCGGAATCGGATAAAACGTGGTACAATAGAAAACGGTGATTGTATGAGTCTACAAAGAATTGATAAGATACTGTCTTCCCAGAATATTGCAAGCCGGAGCGCTGTCAAAGAGATGATCCGGAAAGGTCAGATCATGGCAAACGGAAAACCGGTGAAACGTCCGGATGAAAAATTCGATCCGGAAATGACTGAAATTACCGTTAACGGTCAGAATCTGCACTTTCAGAAACACCTTTATCTCATGATGAACAAACCTCAGGGAGTTCTTTCTGCCAGCAGGGACAGTCATGCCGAAACGGTTCTTGATCTTCTGCCGCCGGAACTGAAACGCAGCGGTTTATTCCCTGCCGGAAGACTGGATAAAGATACGGTCGGTTTTCTGCTCATTACCGATGACGGTGAACTTGCCCATAAAATGCTTGCCCCCAAAAGTCATGTCTATAAGCTTTATCAGGCAACCTGTGACAGAGCCCTGACAGAACAGGATGTGGAAGCTTTCCGTCAGGGAATCCGTATCGGAGAACTGCAGTTTCTGCCGGCTGAGATGAAAATCGTGGACACTGATACGGCTTTGGTGGAAATCTGCGAAGGAAAATTCCATCAGATCAAAAAGATGTTTCATGCCGTAGGAACGGAGGTAATCGCTCTGAAACGGCTGCGCATCGGCGGTGTGGAACTGGATGAAAATCTTGCCCCCGGAGAATGCAGACCACTGACAGAATCAGAGATTATCGCACTTCTGAACCGGGAGCATGGAAATTTCAGGAAAAATTCATGTACATAATAAACAATTTTGAATGTTGATTTTTGTTATATGTGAATTATATATAAACAAAAGGTCCATATTTTAGTAAAAAAAAGTATTTCATTTTAGGGAAAAATCTGTTATAGTAATAGTGTTGAATATTGATTCAAATACGCTTACAATATAGCGAACTCAGGAGGATAATTATGGCAAGTGTATCATTAAAAAATGTTTACAAGATCTATGACGGTAATGTCGTTGCAGTAAGCGACTTCAACCTGGAAATCGAAGACAAAGAATTTATTATCTTCGTAGGTCCTTCCGGCTGCGGTAAGTCAACTACTCTGCGTATGATTGCAGGTCTTGAAGACATTTCAAAGGGTGAACTTCACATCGGCGACGTACTCGCTAACGACATTTCTCCGAAAGACAGAGATATCGCAATGGTGTTCCAGAACTACGCTCTTTATCCGCATATGACCGTGTTTGATAACATGGCATTCGGCTTGAAGCTCCGTAAAACGCCCCCGGATGAGATCAGAAGACGTGTAGAAGAAGCTGCAAGATCTCTCGATATTGCACATCTGCTTGAACGTAAACCGAAGGCTCTCTCCGGTGGTCAGAGACAGCGTGTTGCT
>CACYCN010000355.1 GCA_902772895.1 uncultured Ruminococcus sp. | reverse complement strand
GCAGTGCTCCACTGACATGGTATTCTGTTCCGGAGAGGTTTTCTGTAACACTGTATATAGTATTATTAACCGTAGTTTCCGTTTGCAACGTTCTACAGCGGTAGAACATCTGCTCGATCACCTCTCTGCTATCGGATGAAATCACTGGCGTTTCACTCCAATCAGAGTATTCGCCCCACTTCCAGTAATTGTATGTTACAGTTTTAGTTCTTGTTTGGGATCTGTAACGTGTTTTAAGTCCACCATAATACCATGTTTTCTGACCCTTTGAGCACTTGTCATGATTATCACACATCCAGTATCTGGAGTCGTCTGTGCTCTTTCGATCCTTGTTCCAATTGTTTGCTGAAGTATTTTCCTTGAATAATTCATGCAAAGTAGCTTTGGAATTAAACGATTGTGCCGGATAAAGCGTATAACTGTCGATACAGAAATGCCAATAATAGTAAAACTGTTTTGACTCAACCTTTACAGTATCACTGGCTGTGTCGCTCTGCCATTTCCAACCAGACCATGATGACCAATTACCATAGGTGGTGTTTGACCCAGCCGATTCCCATCCAGGCAGGGAAGACGATGCGTTTGTTGTGGTAATCTTGTCACGGTATTGATACATCTTCACTTCATCCACTTCAACCGTATCGCTTGCCGTTATCGGCGTTGTAGACCACTCGCTCCATTCACTCCAGTAGGTATAGGTATTGGATGCTTCTCGGGTCACTTCTTTGGTTGCTTTTTCGGAATAGGCGCCGCCTGTACGGTTTGCGTTCTCCGGATCATTTGCAACGAGATACACTTCGCAGTGCATGGCGTCGTTCGTACCGCTAATCGTCGTGTTATAAGCTTTTTCGCTTGCGTTTGCAGGAACAGTGATGGCGTCGATCTCCGTGGCAACCACCTTGTCGTTTTCCGTCTTGATCACAGAAATCATCTTTGCGTTCAAAACATTCGACGTGTTATTGGTTACTTTTGCATGAACTTCATAGCTCTTGGCGTCCGCGCTGCGCAACGCGGAATCGATGGAAACGCCCAAAGGCATGTCCGGATTGCTCCAGACATAGATCGGTTTAAAGGTCACAGCGCCATTTACTTTTTCATAGCTGTCGCCTTCACCGCTTTTAACGCTCCAACCGACAAAATCATAACCTGTCTTGACAGGAGGCGTCGGCGGTGTCACAGAAGAATCATAGTCAGCAATTATTTTACTGAGCTGGATTCCGTTTTCATCCTCAAATACAACCGCATACGTTTTCGGCGTATACGTTGCAACCACTTCAGAATCTGCTTTCACGTTTGTGTAAGTTCCGCTCCAGGCTTTGAAAGTATATCCTTCACGTTCCGGCGGAGTAGGTGCAACCGCTGAACCACCCCAGTGTATGCTTTGCTGCGAAAGAACACTATTATCATAGTTCTTAAATGTCACTGTAACATCCGGCTTGACCGTGACAGAAACACTGGTTTGGTCTGCGCTCTCGCCAAGGAAGTTTTCTGCCTTCGCAGTAATGGTATAAACGCCGGCTGCTTCCGCCACAAAGGACGTCGTTGTTTCTTGCGTTTCCAGTTGATTTACCGGCTCCTCTGCTCTGAAAGCTACCGGTTCCCCATCTCTTTCAACCGTCAACACATATTGGAACGCATGTTGAACTGCATTCCATTTCAAGCTGATCGCATCGCCGATTCCAATGGTCGCCGGTGTAGAAGCGTCGCGTTCAATGCTCGGAGCAGAAGGAATTTGCACACCGGGCGTTGACCTTTCGGCAAATGCACTGTTCGCCATACCGGATTTAACTGCAAATGCCTTTACGGTTCCCTCGGCGCCCATGTTGAAGCCTTCGTTGGCATTATACGGCATACTGGCAGTGGTCGGGTTCGTCCCATCGGTTGTGTAGTAGATTTTTGCGCCTGCTGTCGCAGTGGTGATTGTCGTTTTGAAACCGGCATTCGTCACTGCGAATGATATTGTCGGTGTTGCAACCGGATTGACGGTGATTGTTTTGCTTGCAATCGCGCTATCGGACATGCCGCTTTTCACTGCCTTCGCTTTCACGGTTTTTGTGGAAGTTAACGTAAAAGGCTTCGTGTACTTTGTGCTGGATGTCGTTGGATTTGAACCATTCGTCGTGTAATAAATTATTGCGCCACTGGTTGCGCAGGAGAGAGATACCTTAACGCCGCCGATCTCATTTGCAAAAGTAATAACAGGGGTAGAAACCGTCCCTAACACATTAACAGCTTTTTTATTTCTATATAAAGTTATGCCGTATCCATCTACATTAAAATTGCCAAAACCAGTATAGGTGTTCTTATCTCCGTCTTCAAAGATTGCATTCGATGAAAAACTATACTTTGAAACCATAGCATAATAAACACTTTTTTTTGTTGCCGAATGGTATAATGTCATTCCGTTTGAAGAAACAGACTCTATCATTGCAGCGTGGCAAACAGTTGCCCAGGAATTTTTATATTGAATCACGTCACCTGGCTGAGCGGTTTTCAACAGTGCAATAACCTGACTGGTTGAAGGTTTTTTTAACGTAGCGCCGACAGCCTTATAATAGTTTTCCTTTAGGGATATTTTACTACTCGCTTGCGAATCTAACGGTGTGTTAAAAATCTTTTGAGATAATGCACTTGCAAAATACCAACAGTTTTTCCCGCTTTTCGTATTCGGCTTAAATCCGCTCAGCGTTTTGATTTGTGCTATTTTGTTTGTGATGTACGTTGTATCATACGCCGCACTGACGTTCATCACACCCACCGGCACAACGCTGATAAGCATGAGCAGTGTCAACAGCACTGCAAGAGTTCGTTTGATGGTCT
>CACYCN010000354.1 GCA_902772895.1 uncultured Ruminococcus sp. | reverse complement strand
CAGTTCTTCCTCGCAGAAGCTATCGGGAAGAACAAAAAAACGTTCTTCACTCATGGAAATAAAATAATAGGCATTGATCGAACAGACAAATGCTGCATCAACGTCTCCCTGTTTCAGACTTTGCATGAGTTCCATATTATTGCCGAAAGTTTCGATGGTAATTTCCGGTTCCTGCCATGAGGTTTCGAGATATTTCTGCGGCGTAGAGCCGGATTGTACACCGACTTTTTTCCCTTTGATATCCTTTGCATTTTTGATATCACTGTCGCTCATGACCACAAGGACAAGTTCATTCCGGAAATAGGGTTTGGAAAGACACATGGATTCCGCACGTTCCGGAGTTACCGATAATCCGTTCCAGATACAGTCGATGGTTCCGTTATTCAGTTCCTTTTCTTTTTCATCCCATTGAATGGGTTGTTTGACCAGACTGATATCGAGTCTCTGACAGACTTCCTGCGCCAGATCAATATCAAAACCGACGATTTCTCCTGAATCATCCGTATATCCCATAGGCGGGTAGTTATCGTCAAGACCAAGGACCAGCCTTTTGGCATCCATTACCTTTTTCAGAGAATCGTCATCTGATTTCGTAGTATTGCCGGAGCAGCCTGCGGTAATCAGCAGAAGCGCTGCCGCCAGGAAGACCACAATTCTATTTATCATTTGCCGTTTTTTCATAACTGATCCTTTCCGTTCATACACGGATCCAATGATCCGGATAACATTCAGTGGATATTTCATTAGTTTAATTATACTATAAAATCCAAATTTTTTCAAGTCTTGAGAATATTTCTGTACGAAAATTTGCTCCCGATATGGTTTTGTGAAAAATTAAACGTGTTGAGTCCAAAAAAGCTCCTGAATACCGGTATGGTTCCGATAGTCAGGATTCCTGACAGCTTTTATCAGCTTTCTCACTCTTTGCGGAAAATGGAGTTGGATCAGAAGGAAAAGCCCTGCCTTCTGAGACAGCCGGGTAATGGTGATCTCTTTGAACCGGTAACAGTTGCTGCGGATGTGTGACGCTTTAGCGTCCGGGGCTTGTTTTTCTTTCTTCACCATTATATAATATTGGCAGAAAGGAACCAGTCTCTATACGGTACCAAAATAGCGTAAGAATCGGGAAGAGCGGAACTGATATCTGTCCGGTTTATGAATGGGATATTCCGGAAGAGATTCTGCCGCAGCATCCGATCAAAGAGTAAGAGAGGTCAATGATGAAAGAAATAAAAGTAATGCGGGCAGTGGAGGAATGGCAGCGGGCAGGAGCGTATTCTGTCAGAATCCAGGGAATGAACCGGCAATACCATATTGCTCTGCGTGACGAATTTGACGAACATGACGGAGACGAAAGTAAATATATTATTTTGCTGGATGAAGAATATCCTGTGGCAACCTGTCGTTTCTATGCGTTAAGCAGCCGGTGTGTAATGATCGGCAGAGTGGTTGTTTTGCCGGAATACCGGGACAATCATCTGGGCAGCCGTGTCATCCGCGAAGCCGAAAGATGGATTGAAGAACTGGGGTATCAGGAGATCAGAATAGACAGCCGGATCGTTGCGGAAGGTTTCTATGAAAAACTCGGTTATTGTCGTATGGATAACGAGATCATTCAAAGCGGCAGTTTTGAATGCAGACGGATGTATAAAGTTCTGACTCGCTGATGCGTCGGATAAGCGGTTTCCCGACGGATGCCGCTGAACCGTTTTCATGGGAAAGTCGGACTGCCGGATTGTTTACAATTTCTTTCCACCATGTCAGACAAACTACAGAATAACTGCAAGATGTCGTTTACGCTACAAACCGGACGTAGATTGCCTCTATGCAGCATCGCTTCTGCGTGATATGATAAGGGTGTCAACAGGAAATGACAACACTTAACATATAAAGTGCAAAGGAGCGATCATGATGAAAAAAAGAACGATCAGAACAAGATTGATGGCAACAGTCCTGGCAGCGGTAACAGCCTGTTCGGTAGGAAGTACGGCATTGATGACAGCATACGCCGCCTCCGTCACGGCATACGCAACACCGGCAGTTCTTTCTTCCAATGCGATCCCGGCAGAAGTAAGCGACGGATTTTTCAGCGGAGCGCTCACAGTGATCAGTATTCTTTCCAAAAGTCATCCGATAGCGGCAGTGATTTCCAGTGGATTGCTGGGGGCTTTCAAAACATTCTATCAGGATGCGACAAAGGTACCGGAGCCTTCCAATCAGGATATTGTAAATCTGCTGAATGAGTTGTCGGCGAAGATCGACTCACACTATAACGATCAGTGCTCACAGATCAAGTCCCTCAGTGATATCGAGAAACTGCAGAATTTTTCCAGGATTCTGACAAGTGTAAAGGGCTATAACGAGAAGGCGATGGGACAGATATCTCTTTATGACGAAGAGGATGTCTGCGCGCAGGATTATCAGAATATTATCGACTGCACCACCGACAACAATCAGTTTGTGAATGACTTTATGGATTTGAGTAACCTGATTATCGACGGTCAGACAGGAATCAAGGGTCAGCCGTCTTTCATGCAATATCTTACATTCGCAAAATCCAGTGAAGAAAATCAGAAAGATGCTTCTCTCGTCAGAGCGGACAGTCATCAATTCAATCAGATGACAATGGAACAGTATTCTCTGTTTTTCAGTAACCTGATCACCGGAATGCTTGCCAAATATCAGCTTGCGGAATATCGGTACAGTACCGGAAGCATTGATCTGAAAACCAAAAACAGTCTGCAGGGTTCTATCGAAAAGGATATGGAACTGTATTTCAATAAGGCGGGTGCCGTTGCCGAGAAATATACCGAGACGGAAAATGCCCTCAAGGAACTGACGGTAGCAACGGTTATCGTCAACGGGAAAGCAACGGAAATGTATTCCTTTGGTGACGCATGGGTGACGGCGTCTCAGAATAACGGCACCATGAAGCTGATCCAGGACTGGAAAAGTGATGAACTTGACAATGATGTATTTTTCTATCGCTCCAATAACGCTTTTAAAAACGGTGCGCTCTTTGTCAACGGACAAAATGTCACCATCGATCTGAACGGTCATTCGATCATT
>CACYCN010000353.1 GCA_902772895.1 uncultured Ruminococcus sp. | reverse complement strand
TTTCTGTACCGATATAGTCCCTCATAACGATAGCGTTATCATATGCCCTGTTCAGACTGCTGATAATCGAATCGGGATTGGTTTCGTCAAAGGCGTATTTCCGTTTGAAAACCTGACGGGAACCGTAAATGTCACGGATACCGATTTTGCGGCACAATACCGCATAATAATCCGGATCGGAATCGATCATCAGATCGGCTGACTTGAAATAATATTTCAGTGTGGTATGTACCCTTTCCGTATATCTGCCGAGCCAGAAAAGGTGGTCGCTTTTGTCTATCGTGATAATACCCATGTGTCTTTAAAACCTCCGCCCTGTGATGAGTTGACGATGAATGAATCCGGATTTCTTGAAAACCTTGTCAGTCCGCTTGCCCATACCTTTGTGCTGCTGCCTGTCAGGACAAAGGCTCGCAGATCGGCTTTTCTCGGCACTTTCACACCGTTTTCGTCCAGAATATCCAGATCATAGAAATCAATGACTTCCTGTGCGATGAATCTCCGCGGTTCTTTTTGCAGCAGACTGATAAATTCCGCTTTCTTTTCCGCTGAAAGGGCACTGCCGAAGACAACGCCGTATCCGCCGGCTTCCGCAACATCCTTTATGACCAGATGATCGAAATGATCCAGAACATATGTCATATCCTTTTCATAAAACGGCAGATAGGTCGGGGCATTCCGCAGAACGGCGTCTTCGCCCAGATAATATCGGATCATTTCCGGAACAAAATAATAGATGCCCTTATCGTCGGCAATACCGTTTCCCGGCGCATTCAGTAAGGCAACATTTCCTTTTCGGTATGCCTCGAAGATATGCGGGATTCCGATCACGGATTCTTCATAGAAGGTCATCGGATCAAGGTATTCATCGGAGATCCTTCTGTATACGGCGCCTACACGCTGTTTTTTGCCATTATAGTCAATGTAGTACAGATTGTCCTTTTCACAGACAATTTCCTTTCCGGTCGTCAGAACGGCACCTGTCTTTTCGGCAAGATAGGAATGTTCAAAAAAGGCGGCGTTATATCTGCCGGGGGACAGAATGACATTGATACCGCCGGTATTGACATGGTCCATGACTTCCTTCAGCAGGTCGGCATAGTTACGGTTATCAATGACGCCGCTGTCCGTGAAGGCATCGGGGGCACTTCGTCTTTGCAGTTCCCTTGCAATCATCGGATAGGACGCTCCGGACGGTACCCGGAGATTATCCTCCAGTACATACCAATGATTGTCCTTTGCCTGTACCAGATCGATTCCGGAAATATGACTGTAAATCTTTTTCGGCGGCGTTACCCCATCACACGGTGCCAGAAAGCCTTTTGCCGAAAAAATAAATTCCTCCGGTATCACCTTGTCTCTGACGATCTGTTTTTTGCCGTAAATATCGCATAAAAAACAGTTCAGTGCATCAACTCGCTGCCGGAGGCCCTTTTCAAGATAGGAAAATTCATCTTTACCGATGATTCTCGGAATCGGGTCAAACGGAAAGAGCTGTTCTTTGAATACGCCGTTTTGATAAATCCCGAATTTCACTCCGTATCTTGCAAGAAGCCGATTGGTTGTTTCTGAATTTCGTATCAGATCGTTCATGTTTTCCCTCCTCAATAAAAGACAAGGGCGCTTATCCGTTATGGACAAACACCCTTGTTTGATAGACATATCTTAACATAACCCTGATACTTTGTCAAGAATAAAATACAAGTTTATCGGTTGATAAATTCATTTTTATAAAATATTCTATAGAAATAAGAATTATAATATCAATTTATGCAATATTGATAATTGAATCCTGCAAATATGATATTGCCAATCTGACAGATCATACGATTTTCATTCGGAAAGCGGTTTCATATTTTCATCTCCTTGAATTTGCTGAAATTTCAGGATTGGAGTTGGAATGTTTGTTTCAATGATTGTTGATGCAAAAGCCTCCGATGATCGGGTCAGTTCCCGTCATCGGAGGCTTTTGGGGATATTTGTGTGATGTTTCTCTCAGAACGAGAGCGGTGAAGAAAAGACTACTCCGTCTGATAGATATATTGAGAGAGGCATGAGCGTTCATAGTCGTCATCATAGGTACAGATGACGGAGGAACCGTTTATCCAGTCGAAATAACGGTTGTCAGAACGGGGCGTGCTGTATTCGGTTCGCTCATAGCCCAGATAGAACGGGAGTGTGAATATTTTACCGAGTACATCCAGTTTTGACATATCGGTTGTCAGTGAAGGCGCGACTTCCCAGAAAACCCGCAGCATGGTGATGGGATCACTGGATTTCAGATGGGTGAAGACGGACTGGATGACCTCTCGCTGTCGCTGGGCACGGACAATATCATCGCCGCTGCAGATACCGTCTTCACCACGGTTACGCGCATGCCAGAGTGCCTGCCGTCCGTTCAGATGTACCAGGGCGACGTTTTCACCGTTCTTGTTCTCGGTGAAGGTATAGGAATTGATATCCAGTTCATGACGGGTTTCTACCTGTTTGTTTTTCCAGCACTGCCAGTTGATATAGTCGATTTCTTCTTCTTCCAGTTCCACATCAATGCCGCCCATGGTATCAATGATCGCCGTGAATGCCGAGAAATCTACAATAACATAATGATCGATCCGGATATGATAGTTATATTCGATCGTTTCGGTTGCAAGCTTGGCGCCGCCGTAAGAATAGGCGGCATTCAGACGGTCATTGCCGTATCCGGGAATTGTCAGATAGGTATCACGCAGAAAGGAAGTCTGTTTCATGGTATGGGTTTTCTTGTCAATCGACAGCAGAATCATCGAATCGGAACGACCGTTTTCGCCTTCCGCATGATTATCAATTCCGAAGAGCATGATGTTTTCCACATCGGAACTGCTTTTCAGTTCTCCGACCATCGAAGTGATCAGTTCCTGATCCGGATGCTGATCCGTATATTGTACCCGGAAGATAATCAGCCCCAGATAAACCGCTCCCAACAACAGCAGAATCACCAGGATCCATACGATAACGGAAATGATCGTACGGGCTTTGCTTTTTCTGCGTTTTGTTTTAGGGGTTTTTACGGAATAGTGCTTCTTTTTGGCGGTATCGGGACTATTGCTGAAATTATCGCCGTAGTCCGTGTTATGGGGGGATTCTTCAAAGGCAAGCGCGGGGGAGGCAGAGACAGCCTTCGGCGTATTGGTTTCCTGAAAGGCAATGACGATCTCTTCCTCTTCTTCCTCATGATTGTTCAGATCGATGGGGATACGTTTATTATTGGGAGTATCCATATTTTTTGCCCTCCTGATAGCAGAAATGACAGGCGTTTTGCTACACCTGTCATCAAGCTTTTATTTTGTACTAATGGGACGTTTGTCTGACCTGTTCTTCAAAAACGAATTCCGCAATTTCCTGACGGAAAACATTCCAGTCGTAAATCAGAATAACAGAGGCTTCATAGCCGTTGATATAGATCGGATGACTGCCGCCGGAAAAATAATAAATGGTTCCCATTTCATCTACTTTCGGTGCAGAACTGGATACAATGTCATATTTGAGATATGCAGAGAGATTGGACGCCAGAGAAGTGATCTCTGAAGTCTTGATATTCGTGGTAATCATCGGGCCGATTTCATAGATGACCGACAGAGTGGTGGAAATATCCGCATTTTTCATACGATCAATGATAATGCTCACGACATTGCGCTGACGTTCGGTCCGTACATAGTCGTCACCGCTGCAGATATCGTCTTCACCACGGTTTCTGGCATGCCATAATGCCTGTTTTCCGTTGAGATGAACCAGTGCGGTGGGTTCTGCATCGGGAGATTTCGCCGTAAATGTCAGGGTATCTTTATTGATCGGCTTTTCACTTTCGGGAATGGTTGTAATCCATACACTGCGCAGGGATGCACGAACGGATTCTTTATATTCGCCTTCCGCATTGCGATATTCGTCCTGTTCATTGATCCAGGACTGCCAGTTGATATAGTCAACCTCTTCACTGGTCATTTCGACATCGATTCCGCCCAGGGTATCAATGATCTTTTTGAAACTGTTGAAGTCGACCACGGCATAGCGGTCTATTTTGATACCGTAGTTTTTCTGGATCGTATTGACCGTCAGAGAGGCACCTCCGTACGTATAGGC
>CACYCN010000352.1 GCA_902772895.1 uncultured Ruminococcus sp. | reverse complement strand
GATCATCATAACACAACACTGACACCATCCTGCAGAAGTTGTTCCGCACTTTTTTCTCCCTTCAGCAGCGGCAGGATATTTTCTTTTCCCTCTGCTGCCAGAACGGTAACAAGTTCAAAAGCAGCCAATGCCATTTTAACCAGCGGTTCCGCTTCCAGGTCATCAATCAGCATGGCATACTGATAATAAAAAACGCCTTCCTGCTGCATCAATCCGAAGCTGCCAAACTCCAGCACTTCATTCATCTGCGGCAGCAGTCTGAGCAGGTCCGTACAGACTGATTTGTCCAGATCAATGGCTCCCAGGACAAAAAACTGCAGCGCCGTCTGATCTTCCCCCAGATCTTCGATCGTAAGAGTACAGTCAATCGGTGTACTTTCGTCTTCCGTGTAAGAGACAACCAATACATTTCTGGTACCGATGGTTTCATATTCATAATTGATCTCCAGTTCGTCAAAAACGGACCCGAGAATCGTCAGCAATTCTGTCTTGATCATACCGTTCACCTCATTCCTCCGTCATCACAGCTTTGATCTCATCCAGTGTACATTGTCCTTTGCACAGCTGATACAGCCATTGACCGGTTACCCCGACCGTCCGCTCCATGGCATAAAGATTCCGCAGCAGATAAGTCGAAACCGCTTTCAGAGCAACATCACCGTCCATCAGAAACCCCTGAGAAAACAGAATCATCTTTCCTTGTTCCAATAAACGGTAGCTGCCCATTGTCAGAGTCGGATTGATCACCGCAATGGCGTCATTCATATCGGAAAACTGCTCAGGCAGTATTTCCATGACCGGTATCAGCATCAGATGAAACAGCCAGAATCCGTTTTCCCGGCTCTCCATCGAAACGGAATATGCCATTTCTCCGTTTTCTTCCAAAACGGACGGACCCGTCATTAACAATACCGGACCGTCTTCTTTTTCTTCCACAGTCACATCGAATCCCTGTTCGGCAAACAGGGAACCGATGGCCTCCAGATACTCTTTGATCTTATTTTCACTCATGATTGGTTCCTCCGTTTCATCTGCCGAGATAATCGAAATCGGCAGATGTCAGTATCTTTCCGTATTTTGAGAAGTTGAGTTTTACCGCTTCGATCAGGTGTTTATTTTTCAGACCGACGCCTTCTGAGGCGGCAAGATAAGCGGCATTGGTCAGAATTTCTTTGATATTGCTGCCGGAAAGTTCAAAGCGTTCGGCAAAGAATTCCCAGTCCAACGGTTCATCAACCCTTGCCCCCGGCGGCAGAATACTCTTCCAGAGCCGCAGTCTGACTTCCGCTGTCGGAAAGACAAAATTGATCATAAATTTGATTCTTCTCTTGAAGGCATCATCGATATTATTGACATAGTTGGTTGCCAGAATCGCAATCCCCTCAAAATCTTCCAGTTTCTGCAGCAGAAATGCCGTATCTGCATTGGCATACCGGTCATTGGAGTCCCTGACCTCGGAACGCTTGGCAAACATGGAATCTGCTTCATCAAAAAACAGCATGGCATTGATATTTTTAGCCTTTTCAAACAAGGTGCTGATATTTTTCTGTGTTTCACCGATATATTTACTGGTCAGCTGTGACAGGTCAATGCGATAGAGATCCAGTCCCAGTTCATTCGCCATTACCTGGACTGCCATGGTCTTACCCGTACCGGGAGAACCATAGAATAAGGCGCAAAGTCCTCTGCCGTAGGGCGATTTTTTACGAAATCCCCAGTCCTCATTGACGATACTGCGATATCTGACCTGATTACAGATCATCTGCATCTGACGTTTCTGTTCATTCCCGATCACCAGATCGTCCCAGGTGAAAACGGCGTTGATCAGTGACGCCATATTGCCCAGCTGATTGGTAGAATGTTGTCTGACAGCATCGGATACAATCTGATCAGAGACCGGTATCTGACGTGCCAGTGACAGATCTTCCGCCGTTGCCGCTGCCTGACGGATCATCTGCGGCGTCAGGATATACTGATTGGAACAGGACATCAGATCCAGTCCTGTCCGGGGCAGATACTTTTCCCAGAACATCCGGCGTTCGTTTGCCGTCAGCATCGGGAATCCGAACGATAACTGTTCCGCATTCGTATCCGCAAAAGAATTATCCTTTTCTCTGGTAAGCCAGAAAACAAACCGGAACCGCCGACTGATAGCTTCTGCGGCTTCCCTGATCTGCTGTGCCAGCGTATTACGGGATTCACGGCCGTTCTCGTCAGATGTCACCAATGGACTGTCGATCACAAAACACGGTATTGCTCCCAGCAGAACGGTCTCACAATAAATCATATCCCAGTATTTTTCCGCTTCACTGTAGTGATAGCGCAGCAGTGATTCCAGATCGATCTTCAGTAATCTGAGTCCTACCGAAGATACCGCCCGATAAGCGGTATAACCCCGTCCGATTCCCTTCGGACCATAAAGTCCCAGGACAAAACACCCTTTATCCCGGAACGCTTTTTTCAGAAAGATATTTCTGACCTGTCTGTCAGTATCTTCCCGCACAGGGAGCCACTCGGTTTCCCGATATTCCCCCGGTATGGTACAGAATGACCGGAACATCCTGTCAGGTTCATTCTGACCGAACAGATAAGCCGTGACCCTTCTTGACAGTACCAGACGTTCTGAAGTTTCACTGCGGTCACGTTTTTTCAGTTCCCGGCTGCACAGATACTTCAGCAGCGGCGAATCTCCCGATAACATACCGGTTCTTGGCGTAGGGATCCCCGATAAGATCTCATAGAGCCGTATGGCCAGCCAACGGGTGGCATACATATCCGTGTTATTATTGTGAAGATAGACAAATATGCTTTCATATTTCCGGTCATATTCCGCCGCCAGCGCCAGCAGAAAAGCAAAACTTTCACTGTCATTCAAAGAGAACTTTTTCCGGATGACTTCAAATGACGGCAGGAAGTCGTTCTGAACACTTCGCTTGAGACGATCCTGAATATGCATCATCGCCAACAGGATCTGTTCCCTGGCTTCTTCGGTGATGGAGGGCGCTTCTTCACTGTCACGGCTGTTCCAGAGAATCCCTCCCATATCGGACACAGAGACTGACAGATCTCTGATACTGCCCATCTCCAGTTCTTTCGGAAAATCCTTGCCCTCATAGCCTTTTGCGACTGCGATGACCGTAAAACATAAGTCCAGCAGCCGGAACAGATCATCCAGATGTTCACGGCTGTTATGATATGGCATCAGCATTTCCGATATGGGGAAAAACGTCTCATACAGTAAGCTTGTTTCCATAAGCTGTCCTTTCTGTTATCCCAGATAACGAAATCCGAGGATCGTCGTATCCAGTTCCGTCGGACGACCCTGACGGAACTGATTGAGGTACTGTTCCAGTTCCCCGATCATTTCATTCATCGCAACTTTTTCTTTGGCGATCCGATTCACGGACTCTTCCAAGCGATGCATCGTAAAGCGTTCACCCTCCGCATTTCTCATTTCGCAAACGCCATGGGAGGTCAGCAGCAAAGTATATCCCTGCTGCAGTTCCAGCGTTTTCTGCGTAAAGGATACGTTTTTCATTTCACCCAGATTGAACTGGATCGATTCTTCCTCGGCATGATAGGATTCCCCGATCGCCTTGATGAGCATCCTCGGCATACCGGCATTGATATATTTCATCGTTCCGTCAGTCAGATCAATATCCATAATCAGAGCGCATACCGTCATCCCTTTATCATTTCTTTCAAAACCACAGAGTTGTTCGTTGGTT
>CACYCN010000351.1 GCA_902772895.1 uncultured Ruminococcus sp. | reverse complement strand
GCCGTGTGGGGCGGAGAACCGCGGACATTAAGCCGTGGTCAGAATCAACAGAGTGAGCGTATGCGAACGCCAACGCGAATCGGGAGCACAGGCTCTGTGCCGCCGCTGCGAAAAATCAATTATTTGTATCTACGTTTTGCAGATGCTGTCTTCTTCTTCAGACCAACAACAAAGATTGCGGTGATTACGAGAACAACAGCCAGAACTGCGCCGAGAACGATGAGAGTCTTTGTGAAGTCGACTTCCTCATTGGAAGTTACGGGAACTTCGATAGACTTACCGCCGGCTACGCCAGCCAGAGCGTTGTCAGAGATAGTAGCCGTCTGAACGATCAGCTGCTCACCAACGTGAGTGCTTTCCTTCTGAGCCTCGGTCTTGATAGCTTCCTGAGTTGCTTCATCAGCATAGCCGGTTACTTCAAGATCATAATCCTTCTGGAAGTTTTCAACAGCGCTTACAACAGCCTTGCTGTATACGCCGGAAGTCTTGCCGTCATAGTATCTCAGGGAAGCCAGTCTGGACTGGAGCTGAGCAACATCGTCGCCGGAGAAGCCATACTTCAGGACATTGTACTCAGGAGACTTCACAGCCTTATCGGAGTACAGAACTTTCAGCTGCTTAGCGGTCAGACCGTCTGCCTTTTTGAGGCCGGCAGCTTCCTGATAAGCATGGACCGCATCGAGGACGGTATCGTCAAAGTTTTCGGAAACAACGCCGGACAGATATCTCAGTTCAACCAGTCTCTTCTGGAGTTTCACAACGAGAGCGCCGTTGTCGCCGTACATTACACTGCCTGCATTGGGATTTTCCTGAGCATCCTTGCTGAAGATTCTGAGCTGTGTTTCAGGATCAGCGCTGCCGGTTGCATCAAGATCATTGTTCTTCTGGAACTGCTTAACAGCATTTGCTGTAAGTTCACCGTAGAAGCCGGTGATTTCGTCATAGTAATACTTAAGTTCAGTCAGTCTGGTCTGGAGAGCGGCTACCGGAACGGAATTACCGTCATCATAGCTGCCCTGTTCGAGGAGGCTGAAGTTAGAAACCACCTTAGAGGATTTGAGTACTTTATAGGTTTTGCTGTCAACGATACCGGTTACATCGAGTTCGTTCTTATTCTGGAACATCATGACTGCGTCAACGGTATCGCCGCCGTAGTAACCTGTTGCCTTAGCGGTCAGATAGCCAAGCTCATAGAGTCTTGTCTGGATAGAAGAAACCGTCTTACTCTTTTCATCATCTTCGTATTCATACTCAGCGATGATTTCAACTTTTTCTTCTTCAGTCTTCTTTGTTTCAGTCTTTTTGTTTTCATTCTTTTTCGTTTCGGACTTCTTATTCTCTGTCTTTGATTCTTCAGACTTAGAAGCCTCGCCGGACTGTTCACTTGACTCCTGAACTACTGTTTCGCTGGTCTGCTTACTGGATTCTTCTTCCACCTTAGAAGGTTCGGGAGCGGGAGCGGGCTTAGAAACTTCCTTAGCCTTAACGGTTACCACACAGGTTTTGCTGAAGCCGCCGTCCTGTGTCTTAGCGGTAATATTGGTTTTACCGGCGGAGAGAGGAGTGACATAACCCCAGCTGTTAACGGTAGCGACCGAAGAATTGGAAGATGACCAGATGATGGTTCTGTTTGCCGCATTTTCCGGATAAGCATAAGCGTTGAGTTCATAACCATAGTCGCCTTCTGTGAAGGAAAGGCTGGACTGATCGAGTGTGATGCTTGTGACCTTAACGACTTCAGGCTGTTTGGAAGATTCTTCCGAAACATCCGGAGTCGGAGCCGGAGCCGGATCAGCATTAGCGGTGGAATAGTCGGTAGCCTGATAAGCGCTGGACGGAGGAGCGATATTGGAAACGCCCGCAGCGTCGAAGTAGTAAGTCACACCGTCAAGAGTTCTGGAAGTGCTGACGATATACTGTCCGTTTTCATAGTAATAGGACTGACCGTCGAGCAGGACCCAACCGTTGGTCGGATAAGACACGCCTGCGACCTTAAACCACTCTGCCCAGTTCTTATTGTAAACATTGTGATAAACCACACCGGACTGTTCGTCTCTTGCATCGATAGCAACGCCGGAACCGACATATACGCCGACATGACCCGGATGATGCAGGCCAAGACCGTGAATATTCGGAATACCGTTGCTGACATAACCCCACTCGCTTGCGCAGGAGAGCATATCCACACGGTTACCGCCGACGCCATGATATGTATAGATCAGACCGGAGCAGTCAACCACTCCGTATGAGGTTCCGCCCCATACATAGATCCAACCTTCCCGGTACGCCTTGAGAGCATGAGCAGCCAGACCGACATTCGTTGCAGAATCTGCGGAAGCGATCGGTGCTCCTGTCACCAGTACCAGGACTGCCAGCATCACTGTCAGTGTCAGTGCAAGTACCTTCTTCGTCATTTTCTTAACCATTTCGAAAACTGCCCCTTTCAAAGTCTTTGCTTTATGCAAGGAATTTGTGCTAACAAAGTCCTTATTGACAAAAAATGATCAATGGTTTACAAATTCTTTACTGTTACTTGTAATTTGTTTCAATCTTGTAACAATTTCCCATGCACACATCATACCACCTGTTCCGGGAAAAATCAAGTGTTTTTCGTATTTATCAAAAATTTTTTTCAATATTCAGCGTTTTGCACAAAAGGATTGTGCAAAACATGATAAGTTCTAAGGGAAAAGGGGGTTCACTCTTGTAAATATCAATTGCATGAACGAAAAAAATATGGTATGATAAGGACGTATCCGGAAAAATCGACCGAATCCCTCATGGAAACGGGACTTTTCCGACCTCCGGCAAAAGTGTCGGAACACACAATGAGGAGTATATAATGTATATGGATAACAGTGGAAACGGAGAGTGGTAATTGTGCAAAAAAAACGCATTGCCGTCATTTTCGGCGGAAAATCATCCGAGCATGAGGTATCCCGTGTTTCGGCAACGTATGTGATCAGGAATATCCCGCAGGACCGATATGAGATCTGTATGATCGGTATCACGAAAGAAGGAAAATGGTTTCTCTATTCCGGTGACATTGACGCCATTGCCGACGGCACCTGGGAACAGGATAAGAATAATAAGGTAGCGTTTCTGTCTCCGGATCCTTCGATCAAAGGACTGACGGTCATCACGGAAGGCACCTGCAAGATCATCAAGTTGGATGTCATCTTCCCGGTACTGCACGGCAAAAACGGAGAAGACGGAACCATACAGGGACTGTTTGAATTATCGGGGATTCCGTATGTCGGCTGCGGCGTACTGGCATCGGCAGGATGCATGGATAAAATCATTACCAATATAATGTTAGAGAAATTCGGCATTGATCAGGCGGCTTACACCTGGTTCTACGCCTATGATTACCGCAGGAATCCGGAAAAGTATCTCAACCGGACCGAAAAGGCGCTGGGCAGTTATCCCTTCTTTGTCAAACCCGCCAATGCCGGTTCTTCCGTCGGCATCACCAAGGCGCATAACCGGGAAGAACTGAAAACCGCCATTGAAACCGCCGCCAAAGAAGACAGCCGTATCCTTATCGAAGAAAACATTGACGGCTATGAAGTAGAATGTGCCGTTCTGGGCAATGAAGAACCGGTCGCTTCCATCCCCGGACAGATCGCCCCGGCTGCGGAATTCTATGACTATGACGCCAAATATAACAATGCGGCGTCGGAACTGTATATTCCTGCCCACATCAGTGAAGACCTGATGTATCAGGTCAGAGTCAACGCTCTGAAAGCCTATAAAAAGATCGGATGTACCGGACTGTCCCGAGTGGATTTCTTTGTCACGAAAGACGGCAGGGTACTGCTGAATGAAATCAATACCCTTCCGGGCTTTACCGCCATCAGTATGTATCCGAAACTCATGGCAGCCTGTGACTATGAAGGATCCGCTCTGATCGAAGAACTGATCAAATTTGCAATGGAAAGGGTCGAGCAGCATGAATGACAGCGCAATCGGCATTTTTGATTCCGGACTGGGCGGACTGACGGCAGTCAAGGAACTGGTCAGGGTACTCCCTCACGAAAACATCATCTACTTCGGCGATACCGCCCGTGTTCCCTACGGCAGCCGCAGTAAAAGCACCATTATCCGCTATGCCCGACAGGATGCTGATTTTCTGCTGTCACGGGGCGTCAAGATGATCATTGCCGCCTGCGGCACCGTAAGTTCTGTCGCAACAGGACTGAAAGACGAACTGCCGGTTCCCTTTACGGGAGTCGTGGTTCCGACGGCGGAAGCCGCTGTCCGTTCCACGAAAAACGGCAGGATCGGTGTGATCGGCACCTCCGCTACCGTCAACAGCGGTTCCTATCGACAGGAGATCCTGCTTCGTGACAGTAAGATCAGGGTTTTCCAGCAGGATTGTCCGTTATTTGTCTCGCTGGTGGAGAACGGATTCATTTCGGAAAAGGACGATATCGTAAAACTGGTGGTACAGCGTTATCTGGAAAAGCTGAAAGCCGACGGTATCGATACCCTGATACTGGGCTGTACCCATTTTCCGATCATCGCCAGAGCCATTTCGGACTATCTGGGCGACGGCGTCACCCTGATCAATTCCGGCAAAGAGACCGCTCTCTATGCCGCACAGCTGCTGAAAGACCGTCATCTGCTCACTCCCTGTCAGTCTGACGGAGAGTGCCGTTATTTCGTCAGTGATACCGTGGAGGAATTCCGCCGTACCGCAGAGATCTTTCTCGGCAGAGACGTCAGCACTGACGTCTCCCACATCACCCTGTAATTATGACAG
>CACYCN010000350.1 GCA_902772895.1 uncultured Ruminococcus sp. | reverse complement strand
TTTCAGAAGCATAAGGGTACATATTCCGGTTTTACCGCACAGATCATACAGCATGAAATGGATCACTGCAAGGGAATTATTATTTGAGGATTTAGGGGATAGGATTTAGGGGATAGGATTAGTGTTGTAGGCAAAAAGCGAGCGACAGCGAGCCTGAATCCTGAATCCTGAATCCTCAATCCTAATTCCTGACTCCTGAATAATCAATTCAAAACTGCCAATACTTTCGTTACCAAAAGAATGGTTAACGGAGGTATTGGCTTTGATTTTTAATAAAGTAGAAATATGCGGTGTAAATACCGCTTCACTGAAAGTAATTCCCGACAGCAGAAAAAAAGAACTTCTGCAAATTATCAGAAACGGCACAGAGGAAGAAAAAGACAAGGCGAGGGAAGAAATGGTAAACGGAAATCTCCGTCTTGTTCTGAGCGTGATACAAAGGTTTGCCGGCAGGGGAGAAAACCCCGATGATTTGTTTCAGGTCGGCTGTATCGGACTGATCAAGGCAATCGATAATTTCAATCCCGATATGGAGGTGAAATTTTCAACCTATGGCGTTCCCATGATCATCGGAGAAGTACGCCGCTATCTGCGTGATTACAGCTCACTGAGAGTCAGCCGTTCCATCAAGGACACAGCCTATAAAGCATTGCAGGCAAAGGAAAAAATCATCTCGGAAACAGGAAGAGAGCCTACCATTGACGAAATTGCAAAAGCAATCGATGTGCCGAGTGAAAACGTGGTTATTGCCCTTGAAGCCACCTATGAGCCTGTATCTATTTATGAACCTGTATACAGTGACGACAGCGACACGGTCTATTTAATGGATACGCTCGGTGACAATAACGATGATAACAAATGGCTTGATCATATTGCACTCAAAGAAGCTGTCAGGGGTCTTGGAGAAAGAGAAAAGAAAATCCTCACCATGCGCTATATGAAAGGCAAAACTCAAATCGAAGTTGCCGAGGAAATCGGTATCAGTCAGGCACAGGTTTCACGTCTTGAAAAAACTGCCCTCAAAAGAATCAAAGAACAAGTCTGAAATAATGCATAATTCATAATGCATAATGCATAATGATTGGCATGGGGAAGTTTGTACGCTAAAATCAACTTCTGTAGTCGGGGGCAGTTTGTCAAAGTGGCCTTTGTTACAAACTAAAGCGGGGAAACAGACTTCCCATGATATTCATTGCACATTGTACATTGTACATTGCACATTGAAAAAGGGGTTGTTTTGGTGAGGATGAGAAGGTTGATTTCGGGGTTGGTTGGTTTAATTATTGTTTTGTCGGGTTTGCCGCTGACAGCTTCGGCGGTTTCGGAAAAGGATATTACTGCGCCGTCGGCGGTGCTGATGGATGCGGAATCGGGCGAAGTGTTGTTTTCTAAAAATCCCCATGAGGTTCGTGCCTGTGCTTCTATCACAAAGGTGATGACGCTTGATCTTGTGATGGAAGCACTTGACAGCGGCAAATTAAAGCTGACAGACACAATTACGGCTTCGGAACACGCTTCTTCTATGGGTGGTTCGGATATCTGGCTTGAACCGGGAGAAACTATGTCGGCGGATGATATGATCAAGGCGACCATCGTTGCAAGTGCCAATGATGCCGCCGTAGCTCTGGCGGAGCATTTATGCGGTTCGGAGGACGAATTTGTTGCGAAGATGAACGAAAAGGCAAAACAGCTTGGCATGAAGGAAACGGTGTTTAAAAACTGCAATGGTCTTGACGAGGACGGACACGTTACAAGTGCTTATGATGTTGCATTGATGTCAAGAGATCTGATCAAACATCAACAGATATTCAAATACAGCGGTATCTGGATGGACGAACTCCGGGGAGGAAAAACGCAGATCGTCAATACCAATAAGCTTCTGAAAAGCTATACGGGCATTACAGGTCTGAAAACAGGCACGACCTCTCAGGCAGGAAGCTGTATCAGTGCAACAGCAGAAAGGGATGGTTTGAGTCTGATCGCTGTTGTGCTGGGCAGTGCAAGCGGAAAGGAGCGTTTCAGCGATGCGGCGGCTCTGCTTGATTATGGCTTTGCAAATTATGCCATGTATACACCGAAAGCTCCCGAACAGGCTTTTAAGGAAATAGAGGTTACAGGCGGCATGACCAAAAGCATTAAAACCACTTTGGATATATTCGGCAGCTTTTTGATCAAAAAAGGTACTGATAAGGAAATTGATTTTAAAGTTTCTCTCCCGGAAACAGTTGCCGCACCGATTAAAAAGGGAGATACTGTCGGAAAAATCGTCTATAAAAAAGGCAAGGAAGCTATTGCGGAATATCCCATTCGCTCAGCAACCAATGTTGAGGAAATCCACTTCGGGGATATTTTTACTCTCCTTCTGAAAATGGCAGTATGAGAATATAGTGGTTAGTGGGAAGTGGTTAGTGGGCAGAGACTGGTTTTAAAGTCAGAATATGCTGTCAAATCATTCCACTTTCCACATTCATACATAGTCACTTTTGAACATAAATTTGCGGAAATGGCAGAAAATTCTTACAGGATTTTGCTTGACATCACTGGTGAAATAATGGATAATAAATAAGGTTGATAAAGAGGTGGAACAATGGCAAAATTAAATGATGAATACGAAGATATATTTTCAGACAGCAGTTTTATAGAACAAAGTATCAAAAAGAAAAACCGTAAAAAGAACAGTGCTGTAAAATTTGTGATATTTGGCTGTGTCATTGCATTGCTGGGCGGTGGTGTCGGATTTGCGGCTCTCTCGGGAGTGTTTGAACCGCAGAGTGTCCCGACAGAATCCTCAGATGTAAGTAAGGCAAAAGTAGAAAAAACACAAGAAAGCTCCGAAGAGGAAGAGGAGGTCAGCGAGGAATCGGAAGGTGTGAGCTATAACACCACTCTTCAGTTCAAAAGCGACCTGAATCGTTTTAACAAAACTGTCAAGAAACTTCTCGATCAGGAGATCACCTCGGAGTTTGTCGTGATGTATGACCTGACAGAGGACAGAATTCTTTATAATAAGAACGGAAATAAGAAATGCTATCCTGCCAGCACAACAAAACTCATGACGGCTGTTGTTTCCAGCAAGATCCTTTCCAAAGATACTGTCATTACTGTTGGTGACGAAATACATATGATCGACCCCGAATCCACAACGGCAGGACTTGAGGAGGGAATGCAGCTTACCTATGAAATGATGCTTGATGCAATGCTGCTGCCCTCGGGCAATGATGCCGCCTATACCTTGGCTGTTACATCAGCAAGAGTATACAAAGAGGATGATACGCTTTCCAATGAAGAAGCGATAAAAGTATTTGCACAGCTGATGAACGAAGCAGCAGAGCAGCTTGGCTGCAAGGGCAGTCATTTTACTGCCCCTGATGGAATTCATGATGACGATCACTATACCACAGCCGAAGATTTAACGAGAATTGCGGCTTATGCAAGAAGTCTTCCGCTTGTGATGAACTCCTGTAAAAAAGATCATGCAGAATGGGAGCTGATCTCCAACGGTCATGAAAGCAGTGATGAGGACGAGGAAGAATCTGAGGTTTCCGTAGGTGATGACGACAGCGAAAATCTGAATGTTGATTCACCGCTCGGTTTTGAATACTCTGATACGGTAGAATGGGATAATACCAATGTCATGATCATTCCCGATTCCGGTCAGTATTCCAAATTTGCCGACGGAATGAAAACAGGCTTTACCGATCAGGCAGGAACTTGTGTGGTTTCCTCCGCTACTATCAGCGGTCACACCATTATTGCAACGGTCATGAATGCTACCACGATTTACCAGAAATACCACGAAGCCAACAAACTTTTTGAAGTCGGCTTCAAGCTTTACGATATGGACTACACCCACCAGGACGACTACCTTGAATAAGCACAGTGCCTGCACTCACTGCTTTATGAAAAAAAGATAGATTTAACGTCGCACCTCAGGTTATATACTTGTGGTGCGGCAATAAATTTATGTATAGTAGGAACTTGAGCGCGAAATTGACAGCGGAGGCACTCCGCCGCGGCGATAAATTTATGTATTGCAGGAACTTGAGCGCGAATTCCCTGCGCCCGTGGTGCGCCGCCAGAAAAAATTTACAATATTTCCTTGCAAATAAGAAGAAAATATTGTAAAATATAAATAGTCTTTTCTTATTTAAAGAAATTAACGTCAAGGAGGAACAATTTATGTCTGTTACTTTAAGTGATAAGCACGTGAAACAGTTTATAAGTGAAGAGGAGTATACCGCTATTGCTCCGCAGATCGAAGCCGCTCATGACCTTCTCCATAACAAAACAGGTCTCGGTAACGATTTTACGGGTTGGGTAGACCTTCCTGTTGATTATGATAAGGATGAATTCGACAGAATCAAAAAGGCTGCTGAAAGAATCAAAAAGAATACCCAGGTCTTTGTGGTGATCGGTATCGGCGGTTCTTACCTCGGCGCCAGAGCCGCTATTGAATTCCTGAAATCTCCGAATTATAACGCCCTTCCCAAAGAAACACCGGATATCTATTTCACAGGTAATTCCATCAGTTCTACCGCTCTTTCCGAACTGCTGACAATCTGTGAAGGTAAGGATGTTTCAATCAATATGATCTCTAAGTCCGGTACTACTACGGAACCGGCTATCGCTTTCCGTGTATTCCGTGAACTTCTCGAAAAGAAGTACGGTAAGGATGGGGCAAAGGAGAGAATTTTCTGTACTACCGATAAAGCAAAGGGTACTCTTAAACAACTCGCTGATAAAGAAGGCTATGAAACATTTGTGGTACCGGATGATGTCGGTGGCCGTTATTCTGTTCTGACAGCCGTTGGTCTGTTGCCGATCGCTGTAGCCGGCGCTGATATTGATGCTCTGATGAGCGGCGCTGCGAAGGCTCGTGAGGAACTTACCAATACCGATCTGGAACAGAATCCCTGCTATAAATATGCCGCCATCCGTAATATCCTGTATCGTAAGGGAAAACTCGTGGAACTGCTGGTCAGCTATGAACCGTCCTTCACCATGATGAGTGAGTGGTGGAAACAGCTCTATGGCGAGAGTGAAGGTAAGAATAATAAAGGACTGTTCCCGGCTTCTGTGGTATTCTCGACAGATCTCCACTCTATGGGTCAGTTTATCCAGGACGGTACCAGAATTCTCTTTGAAACGGTTGTTCAGATCGATAAGCCCAAGTATGAACTTACCATCGGTACTGATCCTGAAAATGTCGATGGTCTGAACTTCCTGTCCGGTAAGACGGTTGATTTCGTCAATAAAAAGGCCTTTGAAGGAACGGTTCTGGCTCATACCGACGGAAAGGTTCCCAATGTAGTTCTGACAATTCCGGAAGTCAATGAAACCGAACTCGGCTATCTGATTTATTTCTTTGAAAAGGCTTGCGCTATCAGCGGTTACACCATGTGTCTGAATCCGTTTAATCAGCCCGGCGTTGAAAGCTATAAGAAGAATATGTTTGCTCTGTTGGGTAAACCCGGTTATGAGGATCAGAAAGAAGCATTGGAAGCAAGATTGAAATAATCTGACAAAATACATTGACATTCCATGCGGATTATTGTAAAATTTTATTAGAAATCAATCGGATGATCGAAATCCTGTTTCATCTGCGATTCCGGTTGATGAAATTCTGAAGGAGGCAAAATTAATATGGTTACATTGATTATTGGCAAGAAGGGTACAGGTAAAACAAAGAAACTCATTACACTGGCAAATGAGGCTGTCGAGGCTTCTAACGGTAATGTTGTTGTGATTGAAAAAGGTTCCAAGCTTACCTATGACGTGACTCATAAAGCAAGACTGATCGACACAGAACAGTACTCTATTACCGGTTATGACGCATTCTTTGGTTTCCTGAGCGGACTTTGCGCAGGTAACTATGACGTAACAGATGTTCTGATCGATTCTACACTCAAAATCGGCGGCCAGGATTTCGTAGCTTTCTCCAGCTTCATTGAGAAGATCAATGTATTGGCTGCTAAGACCGAAACAAAGTTTACATTCCTCGTCTCTGCTGATGAGAATGATCTTCCGAAAAGCCTTGATGCCGTAACCATCAAAATCTGATCGAACAATGCGATAAATATATCCGGAGAAGACCGTATGTCATACATTTGGTTTTCTCCGGTTTTTTATGCTTTTTTAGAACAAACACAAATAGCCGGACAATCATTAGAGAATAAGAAAATTATTCACATATTAAACCGAAAGCACAGTTTCAATCAATAGAGAATGATATGATGAAATACTCATTTACAGACTTAAATCTACAGACTTAAATCTACAGACTTAAATCCGGAATGATCTGAACGATCTGATCATTAAAACACTAAATGGATGATATAAACCACTAAAGGATGAACCGAAAGAATTTACAAAGCTCCGTGAAATCGCAAGACGCATTGACGGGATCAATTGCGATGAAACGGACAAAGAATTGATTCATAGTGTAAAGCGGTATTTCCGTAATCGATTATCAGAAAATGACTAAATCAGACATCACGCAGACAATATACAACGAATTCATCATAAGGATACGTCAGCAAATAATAAATAATTACGTCAGCAAATAATAAATAATAATGTAAATAACAACCGTTATCAGATGGAATTGTATCAATTTATCTGATAACGGCAAATTACAGTCAATGCATCATTAGCGGACATTCAAGATCATTTGGAACTAAATATGGGATTAAATAGATAAAATACTCGATTTCTCTCCCCCTAATGTCGCAAAACTTTGATTTTGCGACATTAGATATCAAATTCAAAACCCTCTCCCTTATTCCTGACAATACAAAAAACAATGCCAGTTTCTTTTCTGATATCGTTTTTCCTGTATCAAGTATTCCTATAAAATCATGATCAAAGATTGTCTCTGATGCTGAAACTCCTGCTTTCTCTTACTTGGAACATGACATGATTCATTGCCCGTTTTCTTATCATTTATGGCGGCGCTTACACCCGATATTGTTTCCTTCAGCTGACAAAAATGTTGCGGCGGCTATCAGGCATAAGAAGGATTGTTGAATGTTTCGCTCTCCCTTTAACTATTGCAGTCCTTCTTATGCGCTGACAGAAGCCGGATGACAGGAAAACCAGATATCCTCCCCGTAAAGATGTTTTCGACCGTTTCTGATTCCGGATCCGTTTTTTCGGATCCGGTTCCTCCTGTCGCCTGACAGATAAAGGTCTTGTAAAATATCCATGAAAGAGCTTTTTTGATTCTGCAGCAACACCGGATGATATTTCAATGTTTTATTTTAATTTTTATTATTTTTTCAGACAAGTCTGATTTCAATTCCGAGAACGCCATACAGTTTTTGCCGTTCCAATGGATAATATGCCAGCATATCCTCAGGACTCGCAGACATCACGTTATCAACGGTATAACCGCATTGTAATAGCGGCAGTTTTTCATACAGTTCCCGGAAACTGCCGAACGGATATAATGCGATCACCTCAACAACAAGCTGTTTCTGACGATCTGTACAACATCGGAAAATGATCCGATCACCTGTATGGATAAGCCGACGTTTTTCGTCGTACAGTCTTAGTTCAATGGTTTTATTTCCGGAAGCAATCAGTTCAAACGGTTCCGGCTGCAATGTCATCTGATGTATCATCGATCTGACTCCTAAGTAATTGAATTTTGGAATGATTCATCGATGGATATATAATCTTGTCGGTTCCGGTTCACCGTCGCCTTGTGCCATGCAGTAAAATTCCCAACCATAGCGCTCATAGAATGATGTATGATCGGTCACCAGATAAGCCGGTGTGATACCTTTGGATTTCAGATCATCCACTGCCAGATTCAGCAATTTTCCGGCAATTCCCTGACAACGATAGTCTTCATCGGTATAAACGGCACAGATATTCGGCGACAGGTCTTTGCGATCATGGAAGTCATTTTCAATGACACCAAGACCGCCGACAATCTTCTCGCCGTCAAGACATAAATACCATCCCAGTTCTGTTTCGCCTGAAAGATAAGCGTTCATGCACTCCAGATAGGCTTCCTTCGGAACACCCCATTTGGAGTGGAACCAATCGGCTGCCTGATCTTTGATTTCCGGTTTTTGACGTAATGCAATAAAATTCATACTGACTCCTTTTTTTACTTCACTTTTTTATTATTATTGATAATGGGAGAGTGAAATGTTTGTTGTATTTTTGAAAAATACAGCCTCTCTTCCCCATTTCTAATTGAAAAATTATGCCGGCTTAGTTCCGGACTTTTATGAATCCATCAGCATAGATTCACGGTTAAAGAGTTTTCCAACTGCTGCAATCATAACAACAGTGACAACCAGATTGACACCACAGGTAATCAACACACAAACGCCATCATATTTCATAGCGATGATTTCCTGCATGATTCTCATTGTATTCCAGGCTGGAATCAGATAATGATAAATACCGAAGTTATCGATCAGTTCCCGGATATTATCCGACATCGTGAGCATTCCGGCAACCATAAGAATCAGCATAAAAATCGGTGCGATTGTGGTTGCCTGTTTGATATCCTTCGCCAGAGTAGAAACGATCAGCAGGATACCCACCAAAACAAAAACCGCAGTGATTGTAACGGCAAATAACACGAAATAATCGCTGAATGAAAATGCAAAGCCTTCTTCCGAACCGAATGTTTTAGCCAGCTGCGGCAATGAAAGAGCCATTCCGATAAATGCAGACAAACCTCCGAGAATAGCAGTGATAAATATACAAAGCGACTTTCCTACCGCAATGGAGGTGCGTTTGACAGGAGTAATCAGCAGGGTATTCATAAAGCCCCGTTCTTTATCGCCGGCAATTGACTGGGCTGCCAGATTCATACAAATCATAAAGACCGACATCAGAACCATGATCGGAAAAATCATTCCCAGAACATTCTTCAGCATAAAATCTTCATCACCGAAATTATAGGTTTCGGCAGTATCGGCATTGATAGTAAATGCCTTGGGTTGAAACTCATTCAACAGGATATTGGCTTCCGAAAAACGCATCTGAGAGCTTGTTTTTTCAGAGTTATACCATAAGCCGATATTATCCAGCGCTGCGGCATTTTCTGTATCACTGCTTCCCTGTTTCAGCTTGAAATCCTTCGGAAAAACGATGAGAAGATCAGTTTTTTTCTGTTGAATCTCTTCTTTGATCCGATCAATTTCTGATTCCTGTGCCAACCGGTAACCGGTATCTGTCAACACAGCGGCAAACTGTTCCGGTGCATTGACATAGTAAGCTTTCATGTCATCTTTGGTAGAGGTCTGGTTAGCGCCGTTCATCGCACTCATCAACATGGCATATCCGAAAACAACGACAAACGGAAGAATCAGAATCTGCATCAGAATGACTTTATCTTTCAGACAAGCCATGAGGTCTTTTTTGGCAACCGCCCAACTGTCACGCCAGAACACTATTCTTCACCTCCCTGATGCTGCAGATAAATATCATAGAACGTATCCTCCAATGATTTTTCTTTGGTAAAAGCCTGCAAAGTATCATTGGCTGCGATTTCGCCATTGATGATCATAGCGGCCCTGTCACAGACCCGTTCTACCAGATCAAACAGATGAGTCGAAATAATAATACATTTCCCACTCTGTTTTTTATCCAGGATAAACTGTCTGACCTCACGGGTCGCAATAATATCCAGACCGTTGGTCGGTTCATCAAAGATGATATATTCCGGATCATGCAGTACCGAGATGGCAAGAGATACTTTTTGTCTCATTCCCTGTGAAAGTTTCGCAATTTTGGTATCGGCAAAAGTGTTGATATGAAATGCTTCAAAAAGTTCTTCTTTCCGTTTTTTAGCGTTGGCCTTTGGAACATGATACAGTTCGGAAAAGAAATCAAACATGATATTGGCAGTTGATTTGACGTCCAGTTTCAGATCAGTGGTAAGAAAGGCAATACGGGAACGTACCTTTTCCGGGTCCTTGACAACACTGATATCATCATAAAAAGCATCACCGCTGTCCGGACGGATAAGCGTGGAAAGCATTCTCATAGTAGTGGTTTTTCCGGCTCCGTTGGGACCTAATAATCCAAAAACCTCTCCGGAATGAGCCGTAAAGCTGATGTCATTGACAGCTATCTTTGTCCGTTCCTCAATGCCAAGTGATTTACGTTGCTTTTCACTGATCTGAAATGTTTTAACCAGTCCTTTCACTTTTAATTCTGACATAAAAGACCTCCTTCGGGAATAATACTGCGATAAAAACGTTTCTGATTCTTCCCGGTAATCAGAAACGAATGAAAGTCCCTATTATCGCTGTCACTCGAAGCAAAGAAACCGAAGTTCGTTTCATCTGATA
>CACYCN010000349.1 GCA_902772895.1 uncultured Ruminococcus sp. | reverse complement strand
CCGTTTTCGGCAGTTGTCGTACCGTTGACCACATGATTGACGGTATTACAGATCGGAAGATCTACCCCATACTTTTCTCCCAACAGTACCAGCGCTTTTGTCGTATCCACACCTTCTGCCAGCAAACCGAATTTTTCTCCTTTGACCAGCATCTCACCGAACCGGCGGTTATGACTGTATTGTGAAAACAGCGTCGCTTCATAATCCCCCAGATGACACAGCCCATATGCGGACAGTTCATTGCCGCCCATTGCTTTGATCAGTCTGGCGATTTCACGGGTACCTCTGGACATCAGCGCCCCTTTGAGGGAAGACAGATTCAGTCCGTCCAGCATTCCGGCGGCAATGCCGATAGTATTCTTTGCCGCTGCGCCGATCTCGGTTCCGATCAGGTCATTGCCGACATAAAAACGGATCAGATCACTGCTGAATTCACCGATCAGGAAATGTTTCAGATCTTCATGACGGGAATCGATCACCATACAGTTCGGGATCCCGTTACTGAAATCCTGCGGATGACCGGGTCCTACCCAGACACCGACCTGTGTCTCGGCAGGAACAAATTCCTCGACAATTTCCGTCAGCCGCTTGCCGGTTCTGACTTCAATTCCTTTCATACATAAAACGATCTTTTTCTGTCGGATATCATACTCGCAGATCCTCGGTACAAACGAACGCAATGCCTGAGAACTGATCGAAATAATCATCACTCCGGCACTTTCCACCGCTTCCTGCAGATCATCCGTGACATGAATGGATTCACGGAACGTCAGCATATTGTTTTTTCTGGTATCACGGATCTCCTGAAACTGCGCCGAATCAGAAAGACCCCAGATTGTTACATTGTGACCGATCTTATCAAGGTACCAACCGATAAAGGAACCCCATCGTCCACAGCCTAAAAGTGTAATGTTCATGGTCTTGCCCCCGTATTTATAGATATTGGAATGTTGAATCATCCGTTCGCATCCGTTATGGACTGACTATCCCGCATGCGATCCTGCGTTATCGTCGGATCAGGTTCCCTGCTCAGCCAACGCTTCTGCGGAATCCTCGTCCTCTGTTTCTTCGGAAAGAATCTTATCACCCGTCAGGAATTCCACACTGCGTTCAATGCTGTCCTTGGAATTGCCCCACTCCCCGCCGATATTCCGATAATCAAACATACTGCAGAAATGACTGATATCCTGTTTCAGACTGATCAGATATCCGCCGGTAAGACGGGAGGTTTCTTCATAGAAAGCCTGCAGGTTCTTCCCCAGACCTTTCTGGTCAACGTTCATCAGCAGATAGAAATGTTCCAGACAGATAAATTTCTGTTGGGCATAGAGCTGCCGGAATTCCGGCTCACTGATCCACATGGCATGAACGATCCGCACCATGTTTTCCATATTTTCCTTGATATCCCGGCAGATAAAACAGTCATGCAGCAATGTTTCAAGGGCTGCCATCCGTTTTTTGTCAGGCTTGCCGCCCGGTGACGGCGGAACCAGCTGTTCGGAGATCTGCTGGAGATGGCTCTCTAAGATCAGGGCATTGGAAAGTCGTTTTCCCTGCCGGATCATCATCGAAAAATGACGGTAACAAAAACCCTGTTCATTGGTTTTGATCCGTACATTGGGCTCCATCATCGCAGACCCGGTTACATAGTCTGCCTTTCGTGTTTCCAGCATATCCCGCATCCGGCACATCGGACAGCCGTCCTTTGGCAGAAATACATCGTTGATCGGAATACTGCAAATGTTTTCTTTCAAACCGTTCACACCTTTCTTGCTGTTTTTCAAGTTTTTTTATTTTAGATATTGTGAAACTGCCGGCTGATATGATATAATCAGTTAGCTTTCTATTATCTTTTCAGGAGGTTCCATATGGATTGGGAATTTTTACTGTTGGATTTTATCCAGAAATATTTGAAAAGCGATTTCATGGACACCGCTATGAAGACCGTGTCACTGCTCGGAAAACTCTGTTTATTATGGATCTTACTTGCCGTTGTCACGACCTGTATCAAAAAGACACGCCGTTTCGGACTGACGCTTGCATCGGACATTGCGTTGAATCTCCTGGCAGGCAATCTCATTATCAAACCTATCGTTTGCCGTCCCCGGCCATGCTGGCTCAACCGGACGGTTGAAATGATCACCAGTGTTCCCACGGATTACTCATTTCCGTCCGGACACACCATGTTTGCCTTTGGTGCTGCCACGATCATTTTCTGTTATCACAAAGGATGGGGCATTGCCGCTTATGTTTTTGCCGTCCTGATGGGATTATCCCGGATGTATCTTTATGTTCATTTTCCGACGGACGTCTTATTCGGCGCCGTTTTCGGAATCCTCATTGCCATTCTGACTTACTATCTGTTTAACCTGCTCTTCCCCAAACGCCGGCTTCGTCTGATTACTCCTTCAGAAGCCTGACCGAAAACAGGATTTTTCTGTTTGGGATTCCTGTCTCCGTTCTGCAGGAACCGTCACTCGTTTTGACGTTTTCATTCTTGAAAACGTACCGGGTGATGGTTCTTTTTTCTTTTCATTGCTCTTTCCCAACTATGATGCGGATCGTTGATGACGGGCGCAGGGACGACATCCCCACATGAATCACTCTCAGAGCAGCGCGGCAATGTCAGCAAATTGCTGCATGGTCATTTCTTCGGCACGGGCGGTCAGTTGAATCCCTGCCTGTGTAAGTTTTTCATTGATTTCGGACTTGGGCAGTGACAGCCCGGCGCTGAGAGAATTGGAAAGGGTCTTGCGGCGCTGTAAGAAAGCCGCTCTAACAACTTGAAAAAACTTCGCTTCATCAGTCACCTGAACAGGCGGCTCATGCAGGATATCCAGCCGGATCACGGCGGAATCCACTTTGGGCGCCGGAAGAAAACTGCCGGCGCTTACCTTGAACAACAGTTTCGGATCACTGTAATAGTGTACGGCGGCACTGATAGCGCCGGAAGCTCTGGTTCCGGGACGGGCACAGATCCGTTCAGCCGCTTCTTTCTGCACCATGACCGTCAGAGAACGGATCGGCAGTTTTTCTTCCAGCAACCGCATAATGATCGGTGAAGTAATATAGTACGGGAGATTTGCGCAGATGATAACATCCCTGTCGCCGAATTCCTCCCGGATCAGTTCGTGAAAATCAAGTTTCATGGCGTCATCGTTAACGACCTTGACGTTATCATAGTCACCAAGCGTTTCCGACAGCACCGGAAGCAATCGTTTATCCAGTTCTACCGCTACCACTTTAGCGGCTCTCTGTGCCAGTTCACTGGTCAGTACGCCGGCACCCGGTCCGATCTCGATCACACCGGTACTTTCATCCGCTCCGCTCATCTCCGCCATTTTCGGACAGACCGAGGGATTGATCAGAAAATTCTGCCCCAAAGCCTTTGAAAACGTAAAGCCGTGTCTGGACAGGACGCCTTTTACATAATTGATATCGGTTAATTTACTCATGAAAACAGTCTCCGTTATTTATTTTTTCTCCAGGTTCTCGGATAAAGCGCCAGAAGAACCGGATAGATTTCCAATCTGCCGAAGAGCATTGCCACCGTCAGAATCAGTTTCGAAAAATTGGAATAAGCGGCATAGCCTTCCATCGGTCCTACCATTCCGAATCCGGGACCGACATTATTACAGCAGGAAATGGATGCTGTCAGATTGGATTGCAGATCAAAGTTCGGTTCAAAACACAGAATCAGGAATGTTACTGCAATCAGCACGATATACAGGGCAAAATAAGTCGTCACACTATGGAGCGTCGTATTATCCACTGTTTTCCCTTCCATTTTGACGGCTTCCACCGAACGGGGATGCAGCAGATGACGGATATCCTTATGAATGGACTTGATCAGCAGGATCACTCTTGATATTTTCAGGCCGCCCGCCGTTGAACCGGCGCAGCCGCCCAGGAACATCAGGATAAAGAGCACTCCCTTTGCCAGATCGGGCCAGAGATTGAAGTCCGCACTGGAAAAACCGGTAGTAGAGACAATAGAAGCCACCTGGAAGAAGGAATGTCTGACGGAATCGGAAAAATTATTGTAAAGCGGATAGATACTGTAGGTAATAATTCCCGCCGATGCCACCATAATCCCCAGATAGACCCACAGTTCACGATTTGTGATAACCGGTTTGAACTTCCGCAGCAAAACCAGATAGTACAGGTTGAAGTTCACTCCGAAAAGAATCATGAATACCGTAATGACCCATTGAAGATAGGGACTATAGCCGGCAATGGAATCGCTCCTGATACCGAACCCTCCGGTACCGGCGGTACCCAGGGCATGAACGGCACTGTCATATAACGGCATTCCCCCTGCCAGCAGGAAACCGATCATCAATATCGTCAGACCGAAGTAAATCACATACAGAATTTTGGCGGTATCCCGGATCTTGGGTACAATTTTCCCTACCACAGGTCCTGCCATTTCCGCCCGCAGGATATGAATTCCCCGTCCGTTTTCCGACGGCAGGATCGCCATAATCAGTACCAGTACACCCATACCGCCTAACCAATGGGTAAAACTGCGCCAGAATAACAGACCTTTACTCATTCCCTCAACGTCTGTCAGGATAGAAGCGCCGGTTGTGGTAAAACCGCTGACCGTTTCAAAAAATGCGTCAAAGAAATTGGGAATCTCCCCGCTGATGATAAACGGCATACAGCCGATCAGCGACAATACGATCCATGCCGCCGTTACGATCACAAAACCTTCCCTGGCATAGATCACCCTGTTTTTCGGATTGAAAACACCGGTGACGATAAAGCCCACCAATGCCGCTGCCAGAATCGTCACGGAGAAGGAAAAAACACCGTTCATCTCATGATAGCACAGCGAAACTATCAGGGGAAGTACCAGAAGTACGGCTTCCAGCTTGACAATATAGCCAACCATATAACAAATCATTTTGCGGTTCATGTCATGATACCTTTCTTTATTTGATGATATCGCTCAGGTCGTTCAGACGCTGATGAGCAGCCAGAATGATTACCTTATCATTTTTCATGATAACGTCGTTACCGGCAGGAATAATGGGTTTTCTGTCACGGATGATACCGGCAATCAGGATCCCCTTTTTCAGCCGTACATCCTTCAGCGGAATGCCGACATGCCTGAAATCGTCACGTACATTGAATTCCAGAACCTCGGCTTTTCCGTCCATAATATTATAAAGTGTTTCGACATTACTGCCTCTGGAATTTTCCAGCGCACGGGCATATTGTACAATGACATCAGAAGTAATATCCTTCGGAGAACTGATACGGTCAAGTCCCAGTTTGGTTGCCATTTCTGCCAGTTCCTTACGGTTTACCTTGGTGATGACTGTCGGAACATCATGCGCCGCCGCAAAAATCGATATCAGGATATTCTCCTCATCCATTCCCGTCAGTGATACAAACGCATCGACAGAATCCAGCCCTTCTTCTACCAGTAACTCCTGCTGCGCTCCGTCACCGTTGATGATCGTTGCTTTCGGCAGCGCATCCGATAAGGAATTGCACTTTTCTTCGTCTTTCTCGATAATCTTTACGTTATTTCCGCTCAGAGACAACAGCTTTGACAGATAAAAGGCAATCCGGCTTCCT